>NZ_JAVLAS010000008.1 GCF_032190635.1 Levilactobacillus zymae | reverse complement strand
AAAATAACCTCCTTGAATAATACTACCTTATTTGAATACAGGAGTAAATAAATGTAGTCGATAAACAGACAAAATGTAGTCGATAAACAGACAAAATGTAGTCGATAAACAGACAAAATGTAGTCGATAAACAGACAAAATGTAGTCGATAAACTTCTGTACGCCTTGGGGGAGTAAGGCGCAATAGGGGCCTAAAAGAGGTTTAAAAGAGGTTTATAAAAGAGGTTTAAAAGAGGCACCACTGTACAAGATCAAAATCTAAAACAAAAATACAAAGGAGTGACAAGCCACATTTAATCGGGCGCTAACGCCCCGAACCCCGTCCAAGCTGAGCCAGCTTAACCGCTTTTTCACTCGCCGTTAGGCAGGAAAGCAAAGTTTTATAGAAACTTTGACTTTCGCCAATTCAGTGTTAAGACTGGTTTAGAGCTGTCAATTCCTTATGCTCCCACGCTTTGCTCGTCCGCTACCATTGACAGCAAACATTTAGTTTTTTGAATCTCAACAAGAATTTAGCGGCTATGTTCGTTTTTAAGGGCCTTATTTTTCGTTTTTAGCGGTTTTGAGACTGTTTATATATATTTATACCAAAGCAAAAACAAAAAGCCCTCAACAGGCTCTTAGAGGGCTAAATAACGAAGCCAGGACGATTAATAATATCTTCTTGTCTTTTTTGCAAAATATAAGTGTATAAGGAATCATACAAATTCTTTTTAATCTCGTCTTTTTACAACGCTTTTAATGGCAATGATTCAACAAAGTTATCCAGCAGAAGAGTTAGGGCAGATTCTAGGCGTTTTGAATTCTTTGTTGAATCTAGCTGGACCAATTGGCTTAATTTTTGCCGGTCCCCTAGCTGATGTGATTGGCATTGAACGCCTATTTGTGATTGCAGGAATCGGTGCTGCCATTTGCGGGGTGGTCGCGGTGTTAATGCCAATTACCAGGCAATATGACATTAGGCTGCATCAAAAATTGGCGAAATTAACTGAGCAACCAGATAAGTAATTAACATGATGATCAAAAAGAGGAGAAAGACCAGACTACCAGCTGATCCTTCTCCTCTTTTTGTCATCACTTAATTACACGTTTTTAATCTTTTCACCAGTCAATCCCATCGCATTAATTGCCACGATAATTGTCGACATCGCCATGACCACAGCACCAACGGCTGGGTCTAGAATGATTCCAATAAATGACAACACACCGGCAGCGAGTGGAATTGCGACAATATTGTAGCCTGCTCCCCACCAGAGATTTTGAACCATTTTCCGATTTGTGATTTTAGCCAAATCAAGAAAATGTAAAATATCGCTGGGTTCTGATTTAACCAACACAACATCAGCGGAATCAATGGCAACATCGGTTCCGGCGCCAATTGCAATTCCAATATCGGCCGCGGCAAGACTTGGTGCGTCATTTACGCCGTCACCAACCATGATGACGTGATTGCCCTTTGCTTGATAATCAGCAATAATCTTTTGCTTATCATCTGGTAATAGGCCTGCATGGAATTCAGTCAATCCTAGTAAGTTAGCAACGTGTTCCGCGGCTTTTGGATTATCGCCAGTGAGCAGTACGGGGGTAATTCCTCGCCTCTGAAGACCACTAATTAATTCCTTAGCACCCGCTTTGATGGTGTCGCCTTCAGCAACCATTCCTTGAATTTGGGTGCCCTGCAATAGGAAGCTGACGGAATTACCCTTAGCAGCCCATTTATCAGCAGCGGCCTCGTCAAACCTGATCCCTTGCTTCGTTAAATAGTTACCATTAACAATCGTATAGTCAGTGCCATCAACATTACCGGAAATACCAACGCCCGGAATATTTTGAGACTTTTCAGCCGCAACGACTTCAATGTCCTTCGCTTGGGCTTCAGTAATGATTGCTTGGGCCAGCGGATGAGTCGAATTATTTTCAAGGGCGGCCAGTCGGCTTAATAACGTTGTTTCGTCAATCCCATCATTTGGAATCAATGCATTCACCGTAAATTTACCTTCTGTTAACGTGCCAGTTTTATCCAAGAGAACGTGGCTAACATGTTGACTTGCTTCAATGGCTTGGCGATTTCGAACTAATAGCCCATTTTGAGCGCCAATCGTAGTAGAACGAGAAACCACTAATGGAATCGCTAATCCTAATGCATGCGGGCAAGCAATCACGAAGACGGTCACCATGATCGTCATTGCAGTCGCCAATCCCTGGGGTAACCAGGCAAAGAAAGCAATAATCCCAACACCAAATGCCGCGTAAAATAGATACTTGGCAACTAAATCAGCTTTATCTTCTGCTTTAGATTTAGCTTGCTGGGCATTTTGAACCATTTTCATTACTTGAGAAAGATAGCCGGAGTCACCAGTACCACTAATTTTAACCGTTAGCGTCCCGTTATTGTTGGTTGCACCACCAATGACCTTATCGCCAACGTTCTTGGTAACGGCAGCAGATTCACCGGTTACCAGTGCTTCATTCACGGTCGACTCCCCAGCCGTAATAACACCATCGGCTGGAATACTCTCACCTGAACGCACTTGGAAAGCTTGACCAACTTTTAAATCAGATACTGGCACTTCTTTTGTTTCACCATTATCTGTAACTAGATGGGCCGTCTTAGGCAACAGGGCCGCCATCTTTTGTAAGGCATCCCCAGCCCCCATCAATGCATTCATTTCAATCCAGTGTCCTAGAAGCATAATTAAAATCAGGGTTGCAAGTTCGAACGAAAAATCCATTACATGATTTGCCGGGTTCAAGAAGTTGTTGGCAATAAATGCGTACAAACTGTAGAAATACGAAACGGAAATTCCAAGGGTTACTAGCGTCATCATTTCAGGAGATTTATCCTGAATTTCCGCTTTAGCCCCCTTTAAAAATGGCATTCCGCCATAAAAGTAAAGTGCTGTATCAAACAAAACGATGATAATGCCAACAATTAGCGGTGAACTGAAACTAAGGATGGAAACGTTTAAACCCATGATTGGTGCTAACAGTAAAACTGGAATCGCTAAGACAACGGAGACCCAAAATTTAACTTTCAAATTCCCCATATGCATCATTGAGCCACCGTGCATCATCATGTCGGTCCCAGCCATATCCATATCACCGTGATTCATCCCACTCATATTCATAGTTTCGTGATTCATGTTCATTTGGCTGTGATCCATGTTCATTTGACCATGATCCATTTCGGTCATATCGTGATCCATTTTCATGTCATCATGATCCATATGACTCATATTTGATTCATTATTTTCCATATTCTTAGCACTCATGTTTTTCATGTTCATATGGTCCTCTTTATTTGCCATGATTATCGACTCCCTAAAAATAAGTGTGCGTAGCAAAGCGGTTAGAAGCCGGAATATAAGTTCCTTGTGTGGAAATCCCCGGGCTCGGGATTTTTCCACCAGGTTCTTATATTTAGGCTTCTGCTTTGCGGAGCACCATGCCACTATATGAATGAGAATTACGACAAAAATTCATAAGTTTCCGCCATCAGAAATCCCAGATTCTGGATTTTTGTGCAGCAATCCTAAAAGTAAACAGAACACCACAGTCTTAACACGTTTGATCACCTGGCAAGCAGTTACACTGAACTTCCTCGGGCGCTGTTTTGGCCTTTTCAGCTAGAATCGCCTGTAAGTTCGCAATATCCGCCCGTGAGAGTTCCCTTGACTGAATAACGCCGGCAATTGTTGAACCAGCCCGCATCGCACACATATGGTCAAACAAATCATCTGCCGCTGCCGCCATTGATTACTTCTCGCCAACAACCGGCTTATACGTGAATGGTCGACTGCCGCCATGCTGCGCAACCGCCTGTTTTTGAATCAACCTGTGAAGTAGCGTTTTGGTTGTTGCAGCTGACCAGCCTTCTAATTCGTTCATAGCATCGATTAGTTCACGACTAGTCGCATGTCCCATTGTCCAAATTGCTCTCATAACCATCCATTCAGAATCGGTGATGGTTACATTCTTTGCATCCTTGAATTGGCTTCCTCCATTAATTGAATTCTAAGTTTACGTTTGTAGCCTCTTAACACTTGTTAGTTTACAACTGTAGTCACAATGATGCAACCTTTCTGCCAGAAAATACCATGACATTAAAAAAACGCCTAGATAATATTCCAGGCGTGGTTTGATACGATATGTTAAATTAATGATCTGGGAATTTTTGGTTTTCTTGTTAGTATGGTGAAATGCCTCTTAGAACCTGTCTAGTATCTGCTGAATCTGGTAGAATTGTGGAAAACCGACTGAGGAGTTTGTCATGCCAGATTATCCAAGCAATATTTCTCGAGCGCAATTTGCGTTAATACAACCTGATTTAGAAAACTTCCGCAAGCATACAAGACCGCGTGTTATGATCTTTATGACGTATTCAATGCCATCCTTTACTCGCTTACTACAGGGTGTCAATGGCGTGAATTACCGCACGATTTCCCGGAATGGCACACTGTCTACCGCTATTACGATGTGTGGCGAGATAAACCAGACCCGACAGCTGATTCGCTATTAGAAAGGCTTTTAAAAAATTCGTTTCTAGCGATTTTAAGACCATTCATATACATTTATACCAAAGCAAAAATTAAAAGCCCTCAGCAGGCTTTTAAAGGGCTAAATAACGAAGCTAGGACGATTAATAATATTTTCTTGTCTTTTTTGCAAAATTTAAGTGTATAAGGAATCATACAAGTTCTTTTTAATCTCGTTAGGTTCATTGACAAAAGCTTCAAACAATTCTTGAATATCAACTTGCCAAGGATCGGCAAGCATTTCATCAATTGGTTTTAATACTTTCTTTTCGTCAATCTTAATGACTCCTAACATCAAAATAATGCTTTCAGTTTAAATTCACAGATCTTACAGCACCGTTATTCAAAATTTGTTACCAAGCTTATAAAGATTATCTGCACAAAGCGACTAAAAAATTTTGGCTTAAAACAGCGTAATCTGCAACACTTTTTAAATATTTAAAACATAACAATCCTAGTTAGGTGCAAACATAAATTGAATTAAAAATACAGTCAATTCAACAACGGAAAAAATCGACTCTATGGTTATCAGCAGGACGAGTAAAACGAGGTCAATGCGCACTTACACATAGAATAAATTCTATGTTGTGATAACCCCCCAAAAACCTGTATTAGAAGTCGCCGTTGGCGACAACAAAATCAAACCAATTTACCCAAAATCAATTTGGTTCAACATGTTTTCTGTACTTGCTTGATCCAAGCCCAAATAAGCTAAAGTCATTGATTCACTTGAGTGATTTAGTAAGTGCATTACTAGGCCAATATTGTAATTTGATTGCGTGTAAACACGATAAGCCCCAGTTTTGCGCATCGTATGAGTACCTAGATAATTAATTCCTAACAGATCGCCAACCCTACTCATAATTTTGTAGAACTGTTTTTCAGTGATATGGCGATCTGGGTGTTGAATGGAAGGAAAGATCCATTCAGATGCTAGTTTATGATCAAGCAGCCATTGACGATACAATAAGAGTTCTGTTTGAACTGGTTTAAGGTACAAGGTATTAGGCTTACCATTTTTTCGATCATGAATGAACGCATTTTGTTTAATAGAACCGTCCAGATTAAAAATATCGGTCTGTTTTAAACCCATAACGTCACTCACTCGCAGTAGCGTAGCTTTACCAACTTGAAAAATCGTATAGTTACGTCGGCCAGCTTTAAAGTTATTGAGTAACGTATCTTGAACCTCTTTAAGAACGTTTGAATCTTTTATGGGTAAGACAACTTGTTGCATGTAAATGACCTCCAGTAAGAATATTTGCATTGTGTATCTACACGGGATATACTTGACTTGTAATAATAATTTAGGAGGGGAAAATATGGAACTTATTAAAGAACAAACACGCTTAGCAAAGTGGGGAAACTCGAAAGCTGCTAGAATTCCTAGCCAAATTATTAAACAACTGAAATTAGATGATAACCAAGATATGACAATAACCATTGAAAATGGATCAATTGTTTTAACACCAATAAAAAAGAACCCAACCAATATTCACGAACTATTTAAGGATTGGAAAGATGACGGGAAAAGGGATCACGAGCTTGATTGGGGAAAGTCAGAAGGCAATGAACTTCAATGGTAAGCCAAGGTGATATATTTTATGTTAACTTTAATCCAAGCCGTGGTCATGAACAGATGAATAAGCGACCAGCCATTGCTCTAAGCAATGATCTAGTCTGTCAGACAAGTAACATGACGATTGTGGCTCCAATTAGCAGTACCAAGCGTAATTTTCCAATGTATCATCGACTAACTAGTAGTCAAACAGTATATGGAAAAGTATTATTAGATCAAACCATAGCCTTAGATTTACGGGCAAGACATGTCACTGATGAAACTATTGTCGATCATGTATCGCGTGAAGAACTAGAAGAAATAATCACTTTGTACAAATTATTGTTTAGTATTGATGACAAATAGAAGAAGTCATTTCTTTAATATTAAAACAAATAACCCCTAATATCTATAATGTAGATATTAGGGGTTATTCTTTCAATGTTTTCGAGGGGTTATTTGAAGGTTATAGACCCTGAAACTACTTGCAGGATTGTAACTTGGTGGTTCTCTATTCAGTCACCTAACTGCTGGACCGTGTCAGATACATGGATCTGTGTCTTAAATTTTTTGAGGTCATGATTATTAGTTGCTGTATTTCCCTTATGGTTTAACAAGGCGTCTAATGCTGCTAAGTTGCTAACATAAGTCTGATTAATGTAGGTGCGAGGCACAATACGTGCAACTTTAACATAGCTGCCCTTATGATAAGCCATCACATAAGGATCTTTGACCCCAGGATTAAGCCCCGTCGTTAAGGTTAATTTGGTCCATTCATTACCCATCGTATTATCGGTGAACCAAGCGGTCCAGTAACCATTGGTCGCCTTATTGTTAGGAGAAATTTCCTTTTCACTAGGTAATTTACTGTACCCGACTTTATAGGATAAAAACGGATCAAAGCGATCAATCGTCCCAATACCTTTATAATATCCCAAACATAAAATACCAATACTAACCAGTGCTAGTACGATCAAGCCACCTAAACCAAAAGTCCAACGACGATAACGACTTTTAAGCTTAACATCATGATCTATCTGGGTAGCCAAAGAGGGTTCTTTATCTTTTTTCATTGCAATCTCCTCGTTAAATAGAAGTTTTTCGAGTGAGATGTTAAACAATTGACTCAAAGCATGCAGGGTCTCTAAACTTGGCATATTCTTGCCAGTTTCCCAAGTTGAGACCGTTTGACGGGTCACATGTAATTTTTGAGCTAATGCTTCTTGGGTTAAGTTAGATTGCCTGCGCAAGGTCTTGATATCGTCTTTAAAGCTCAAATCTCACTCCTCCTAAATCATAATCAAGGATCTAAGGCAATCCTAGCAAGAATTACTAGCATTAGTCACGCAAATGTTACTTGCACAAGCCAATAAAGCCATTCTTCAGATCGTAATAACGTTCTGAAGAATGGCTTTAGAAATGATCAAAGGCCTATTTGTTAGTTATAGACCCTATATATTCATAGCCCCTTTCTGTTTGGTGTTAAAGTATTAGTCATCGATGTCATGCACTATCTTGTTTAGCTCCGTTTTGATGGAACTGGAAATATTTTCTAAATTGAAATGATTGTCCATTCATCCTTTGTACGTATAAAGGGGGTTTGCGCACTTTCCTTTAACGCGTTTTGAACATCTTCGGTAGATTGTAAAATTAATCCGAACGCTGTTCGGACAAAAAAGATCAGCTTCCTTTAAAATGGTGTTTACCACAAACCCATCTTTTAGGAGCTGATCTTTTGTCTAGTATAACCTATTCCGAACGAATTAAAATCGAAACCTTTTGTGAACTAGGGCTGTCCAATATCCAAATGGGCGTTCGGCTGAACCGATCACCGTCAACAATTTCTTATGAATTATCTCGATGTCAACCTTATCAGGCTGAATTAGCACAAACAGATGCCGAATACAAGCGATCACGATGTGGTCGGAAAACTAAGCTGAGCGATGAGTTAAAGCAAAAAATTCTCAACCATTTACGTCTAAGCTGGTCACCAAGAATGATTGCTCACGAATTTAAACTAGCTACTAAATCTATTTATAATTGGCTAAATCAGGGGAGAATTGATTTCTCCTTGAATGATCTACCTGAACATGGCGTACGCCAACGGCGTAACGTTGACCAACGATCCAAATATAATCAATCTTTGGGGCGATCAATTGAACAGCGTCCCATGATGATTAATCAACGTAATCGCATCGGCGATTTTGAACTAGATACAGTCGTTGGTCCTCGTGGGCATAGTAAGGCAGTTTTATTAACTTTAATCGATCGAAAATCACGGTTCCTTTGGGCATACCGGTTAAAAGATCGAACGACAGCGAGTGTTAATGAAGCACTGACTAAGTTCCTAACAACTTTTAATGGACCGGTGCACAGTTTTACTGTGGACCGTGGTACTGAGTTTAGTGGGCTAGTATCATTTGAATCACAATATGGTATTAAGACCTATTACTGTCATGCTTATACGCCAGCTGAACGTGGTAGTAATGAACGCTTTAATCGGAATTTACGTTATTTTTATCCTAAGGGGACTCGTTTTGAGCACATTAGTGCTCAAGATTTAACGACGACGTTACTCCAAATTAACCAGCGACCGCTTAAAATACTCGACTGGCAAACACCGTATCAGGTTATGCTGACCAATTTGTCCAAAAATTCGGATTAAATTTGCAATCTACCCTTCATAAGGTAAATAAAATTCAATTGTAGATTTATTTAATTGGTAGATTGTAAAATTAATCCGAACGCCCATTTGGATATTGGACAGCCCTAGTTCACAAAAGGTTTCGATTTTAATTCGTTCGGAATAGGTTATACTAGACAAAAGATCAGCTCCTAAAAGATGGGTTTGTGGTAAACACCATTTTAAAGGAAACTGATCTTTTTTGTCCGAACAGCGTTCGGATTAATTTTACAATCTACCAAATCACTTTGTTTTCCAAAAACGCCACCAACTTTTAGGTATGATTCTTTCTTTATTATCAGTTTCACCCACCCTACATTTTGTTTGTTGGTCGTTTGCTTGTTGCTTTTTAGTTGAATTAGGAGATTCAACCAAATAACTCAATTTTCGCACGTGTTCTTTTAATTGTCGGTTTTCTGTTACAGTTGATAACTGTAATTTTTGTTGCTGATCTATCAACTTTGTTAAACTGTCTATTTGGCGGTCTTTGGTAGCAAGCTGTTTGTCTCGTTGAGACTTTAGGTCCTCTACTTCTTTTATCAGAGTTGCAACCAGCTCATTATTGTCTTTGTTAGTCTTTGTCGTTTCTTTGCTATCTATTTGTTGGTTGTTTGCTAACAAAGGCTTTGCTACTTTGTCTCTGATAATCCTTTCAGCTTTAGGGCTAATCATGTTTGTACCCTGACTATCTTTTTGCCGATTCTTTGCTGGTAGTCTTTGGTAATGATATTGAATAGTCTGTTTGGAGACATTCAATTGATCAGCAAGTTCTCTAATAGTTTTAGGCATGTTTTCCAAACCCCTTTCGGAGTTCAGCAAGCATTTCTTGTCTTGTCTGATCTCTTATTGTTTTATCATGCTCAATCTGTCGTTCGGCTAAAATCTGTTTTTCAGTTGAGCCTAGTGGTAGGCCTTTAACTTTATCGGTAGCACGCCATTTTTCTTGTTCTGTTAATTCACCATTATTCTGGATATTAAAAAGTTTTTGACGCTCATCTTGGAACTTACCTTGAGAAAAGTCGTTTGCGTCTTTTCTTTCAGGCTTCCAAGTAAAAGTATAACCAATCACTGGTTTCCCACGACCTTTACCATATTTTTTTCGTATAGTTAGGCCTCTAAACAAAGGGGTTAGTTCTTCCTTAATTGGGCGAATAACCCTAGATTCAACGTTCGCAGGCTTACTCCAATAGCTTTGTGGAATATCTAGTAGTTCAAAGAAATCATTTTTAGAAAAATAAGCATAACCAGTGGTTCGGAATTGTTTAAGAATACGAAAAGTTGTTTTTGCGTAACTACTCTTTAAATCTCGGAACTCTGTCAAAGCATAACGAACCCAACTTTCGAGATTATTTAGAAGTTTCAACGCTTTGGGATAAATTTGAATATCAACATAAGGAACGTCTGCAGATCCCTTAATTTCAAATCGAGTGAACATGACAAACATCTCTCTATCAAGACCATCTTTACTTCGAGAGCCAAATCTAAGACCTAGTATTTTTTGATATGTACTTTGTATGTCATCAATAAACCGATTATTTGCGGTTGGCTTATAGGCACTTAACTCTTTTAACTGATCAAAGGTAAATCTAACAGTATCATCACCTTTATCACGCATTCTAGAAACTACAGAAAAGAACAAGTTCATTTCTACAGGAGTAAACCTTCGCAAGGGGATTGTATTTAATTCAGGGTCATATTTGACTAATTCATTGCTCAT
>NZ_JAVLAS010000007.1 GCF_032190635.1 Levilactobacillus zymae | reverse complement strand
TGGTAGTTTGTCACAAATTTCTGAATCCTTATCGGTTGCCTTATCGCAAGTCGTTTCTGCGGAACAGAGTGCTAGCTTAGCTTCGCAATCCCAGCTCATTGTGAACTCCCAGACGTCGGCCTCCATTGCCAGTCTGAGTGAACAGTCAATGTCTGACGAGAGTGCCAAGGATTCGTTGTCCGATCTGATTGTGTCGCAATCTATCGCCAACTCGAACTCCGTGGTTTCCGCTTCATTAGCAAGTATCAGTAACCGGGTGGACTCCGACAACAGTATCATGTCCGAGGTCAGCGTCTCCGAAAGTAACGCGGTGTCGCAGTCCGTGGCTAATAGCAACATGATGTCCGATATTTCGGAATCCGAAGCCTCGATGAGCCGGGTCTTGGCCAGTGAATCGACCAGCATTCTGGATGCCCACAATAGTGCGTTAGCCTCCATGAGTGCCGCTTCGGAACTCAATTCCGATTCCTTACTCAGCCTAAGTCAACAAATGAGCCAGGCCGCGAGTCAAGACGCCTCGTTGTCGGCTTCCTTAAATAGTCTGAGTGACCGGTCCGTTTCCGATGACAGCACCATTAAGATTGTCAGTGGCTCCTTGACCGACAGTCAAGTGACGGCCTCCGAGTCGGCTAGTGCTTCGGCAATTAAGTCGGCTTCTATCTCTACTAAGGTCAGCCAGTCGGCATCTCAGTCCATCGCGACCCAAGCGTCCGTTGCTTCCGAGTCCGCCAGTGTCAGCGCGTCGCAGTCACAAGATGTTTCGGCCGCCGTTTCCCAAGTTCTGAGCAACTTGAGTAACGCGTCCGCTTCGGATTCTAAGGTGGTTGCGTCCCTGACGTCGATGCAACAGTCGGCTAGTGAAAATGGCATTTCGGAAGACTCAACGCTGAGCTCCGTGGCTGATAGCCTGAGCTTGAAGTCGTTGAATAATACCAGCATTCAGGCTTCGGCTTCCACGGCGCAGACCAGTGAAGTCGATCAGAGCCTGAGCGTCTTGTCCGGTGAGATCAGCAACACCATGGCGTCCATCTCCGCTTCGGCGACGAGCACCAGTGCCTTCTCCGCCTCGATGACCAGTCTGTTGTCCGAAGTTTCCGTTTCCGAAAACAGCCTGAGCGATGCGTCGTTGAGTATCCTGTCGGCCAGCAACTCGGCTTCGGCCAACAGCTTGAATAGTCTTAACTCCGCGACGGTTAGTCAGAGTGAAGACACCGCGGCTTCCGAAGCCAGCTTGATGTCGCGTTCCGCCGATGATAGTCAGTCCTTGGCATCGATGGGGGACTCCCGGACGTCGTTACAAACGTCACAGAGTCAATCCGCGGATGCTTCGGCGGCCGTCTCGGCTTCCGAATCGCAAGTCGCCGCAGAGTCCTTGTCGGCGGCTAGTCAGGTTGCTTCCGCTGTGGCCAGTGAAAATGCTGCGTCCGTTTCGCAGGTGGTTTCCGCGATGGCTTCAGCTGAAACTAGTCTAAGCCAAGCTGCTGCCAGTGAATCACGAGTGATTTCCTTTGTGACGAGCATTAGTAATGACGGCAAGACCGGTGATTCCTTCTCGGAAAGCCAACAGAGTTTGAGTAATCAATCGGCTTCCGACGCGGCATTGGCCTCCGCCGTTGCCTCGGCTCAATTGAGCTTATCGAACGCCAGCCTGAGTGACCTGTCGCAAAGCGATGCCAGCTTAGTCTCGGCTGCCAGCGCTGCTTCGCTTAGTGCGAGTGAAGCTGTTAACTCGCTGGCTAGTCAAAACTCAGAATTGTCCCAATCTGAAGCCTCAATTAGTGCGCAATATGCGAGCCACGAGTCGATGAGTGCCGATTCTGAGAGTCAAAAGTCCGCCGAAGAATCCGCGGCCGCTTCGACCAGCCGTCTGGCGAGTCAAGAAGCTAGTCGTTCGGCTCAGGTTTCCTTCAGTGAAACCTCATTAAGTCAAATTTCACAAAGCAATTCGAATTCCACAATTAGCTTGAGCGACCAACAGTCCGCTATCGCTAGCCAGAGTGCTGACGTGAGCGTCTCGGTGGCCAGCTTGAGTGCACAGTCGTTGTCCGATATCAGTGTCTTGTCAGCGACATCGACGTCCCGGAATTCATTACAAACCTCGCAGAGTCAATCGGCCAGCAAGTCGGCCATCACGTCCGCGTCCGTATCGACGTCCGTGGCAACCAGCGAATCACTGGCTAGCCAAACGGCCTCCGTCAGTGCGTCGCAGAGTGCGTCCGACTCCGCTGATCAGTCCGAATCCGCAGTCTACTCGCTGAACAGTATCAGCCAGCGTTCTGAACAAGAAAGCAGCACGAGCAAGGCAGTGGTTTCCACGGAACAAAGTCTCAGCGTGGCCAGTGACTCATCTTACAATTCACAAATTAGTCGTTCTAACGCCAGTCTGAGTAACCTGGCTTCAGCTAATGCCAGTGAAGCTTCGGCCGTTAATTCGGCCGCAACCAGCGTCAGTGACGCCCAAGGGTCGGCTATGAGTCAACACTCCGAGTTGTCCGCTTCCGAAGCGTCCATGAGCGACGCCTCGTTCAGCCGGATGTCGCTGAGTCTGGATTCCCTGAGCAACCTGTCGCAGAGCGTTTCCGCCTCCGCTGACAGTACCAGTGACCGGTTAGTCAGCGATGCTAGTCAAAGTGAAAGCACCGCTTCCGCCCAGACGAGTTTGAGCGACCGGTCCGCTTCCGATAGCCAGGAACTTTCGGCTCACTCCACGTCGCGGAACGCGTCTCAGGACTCCGCGAGTGAATCCGCCGGCAACTCGGCCAGTGCGTCTGCCTCGACCTCGGCCGATGACAGCACTAGCCAGTCGATCATTGATCGGTCGGTCGCTGAATCACAGGCCCAGAGTGTCAGTGATGACGCTAGCGAATCTGCCGAGATTTCGGCTTCCACGGCTAGCCTGAGTCAGGCTGAACAGTCCGAGTCCCAAGTCTTATCCCAGGTCGCTTCGGCATCGATTAGCCTGAGTGCGGCCGGTGAAGACTCAACTTCGGCCATGGCGGCTAGCGACACCAGCTT
The DNA here is from genome assembly GCF_032190635.1 of Levilactobacillus zymae. Taxonomy (NCBI): domain Bacteria; kingdom Bacillati; phylum Bacillota; class Bacilli; order Lactobacillales; family Lactobacillaceae; genus Levilactobacillus; species Levilactobacillus zymae. The sequence continues at coordinate 15,293 of NZ_JAVLAS010000007.1, read as the reverse complement.
GAGCGCCCAATCGGCGTCCGACGCGAGTGTCCAGTCCGAAATTTCCGTTTCGGCCATGAGCTTATCGAACCGGAGTTTGAGTAACCAATCGCAACAAATTCTGAGTGAACAATCCGTCCTTTCCGCTTCCGAGTCGGCAGCCGACAGTCAGGTTACGTCCTTATCGAACGCGGCCTCCGAAATTTTCGCTTCCGAAAACTCGATGAGCCTGACGTCCGCGACGACTTCGGCCAGTCAATCGGCTAGTCAAGCCAGTGCGGTTTCTGAGAGTCTGGAATCCTTGAGTAACGCTTCGCAAAGCCGTGCCGATTCGATGAACAGTGTCAGTGAGCACTCCACCGCCGTCGCCAGCGAAAGCCAAGTCAACTCCACTTCCGACCTGAGTCTGAGTGATCGGTCCGAATCCGATGCCAGTGTCGTCGCATCCACGTCCCGGACGTCCGAACAAACGTCGGCGAGTGAATCCGCGACGACTTCGGCCAGCGCTTCGGCCAGTGTTTCCGCTTCGCAGAGCACGAGCCAAGCCCACGAGAGTCAAGTCGCCAGTCAATCGGCCAGTGAAAGCGCGGACGAATCCACGTCCATTGCGACCTCGATCGCTGAATCGATGGCCAGCCTCAGTCAGAAGACTTCCTTGGAAACCAGCGTGCTTTCCGCCGTTAGTGCCAGTGAAGCCAGTCTGAGTTCCGCTAACGATTCGACCCACAACTCCGAAATCAGCGCCTCGGCAGCCAGCCTGAGTGAACAATCCCAGTCTGACGCCACCGAGTTATCCACGATTTCGGCTTCCGAACAAAGCCTGAGTGACGCAAGTGTCAGTGAACACATCGCTTCCGAAAACAGCGAGTTGTCCGCTATCACCAGTGCCGAAACCAGTGCGAGTGAATCGACGGCCAGCCTGCAGAGTCAATTATCCGAATTGTCGCAATCCGAGGCCTCGTTAAGTCAGGTCTCCGCCGCCAATTCCGCTTCGACCTCGGCCGTCACGTCCGCGGCAGCTTCCGCGGAACAGTCAGCCGAAGCGTCCGCTAAGGAATCGGCTGACGCCTCGTTAAGCTTGGACTCTCTGAGTCAGGTCTCCGCTAGCAACTCGGTTTCCACCACTAGTTTGAGTAACTTATCGACTTCGGCCGCGCACCAGAGTCAATCGGCTTCCGCTTCGGCGGCTAGCCTGAGTGACCGGTCTGTTTCCGATGCCAGCATCTTGTCGGCCAACTCGACGTCCCGGACGCCATCGGCCGCTAGTCAAAGTACCTCGGCGAGTGAATCTGCCGTTGCTTCGGCCAGTGATTCCGCTGATCAAAGTACGACGGCCGCCAGTGCAAGTGAGTCCGCGGCTACTTCAGCGAGTGACTCCGCAAGCGTTTCGGCGAGTGAGTCAGCAACGGTTTCGCAAGCCATCGATAGCCTGAGCCAAGTCACGTCGGCCATCAGCAGTGAGTTATCCGCCGCTAGTGGTGCCGTGGACAGCGAAAGTGCTGCCAGCCTGGCTTCGTTATCTCAGAGTAACGCCAGCGACTTATCGGCCGTTTCACAATCGCAACTCAGCGCTTCGAATGATAGCCTGAGTCAGCTGCTGAACTCCGTGAACAGCCAAGTCTCTGAGAACTCGGCTTCCGCGGCGAGTGTGAGTGACGCGATTGTGTCGACCAGTGCCGCTATTTCTGAAATTGAACAATCCGAAGCCTCGATGAGTCAGGTTTCTCTGAGCCAGATTTCGGCCAGTGAAGCCTCGACCAGTGAGGTGTCGTTGAGTAATGCTTCCTTGACCGCCAGTGAGAGCACCGTGATTGCCAGTGGCGCCAGCCAAAGTGCCGACGTTTCTGCGTCGGTCGCCAGCTTGAACTCCCGGTCGGTCGCCGATGACAGCTTGTTGTCCGACAACTCCATGTCCCGGACAATCTCGCAAGCCAGTCAAAGCGCCTCGGGCAGTGCGTCCGCTGAGCTTTCCGCTTCCACGGCAAGTGAAGCTAGTGATGCATCGGCCAAGGCCAGTGAATCGGCCTCTGCTTCAGCACAAACTAGTGCTGAGATTTCGGCTTCCCAAGTCGCTTCGATCTCCGAATCTGACGCCAGTGTTAGTGCCAAGTCCGCCGCAGAAGCTAGTCTGAGTGACGCCATCGCGTCCGCAGAACAGAGCTTAAGCGATGCGCACGACTCGTCTTACGATTCGCAAATCAGTGAGTCGAACGCCAGCTTAAGTGCCCAATCCGTCTCCGATGCCAACGAGCAATCGATGATGTCCACTTCGGCGCAAAGCTTGAGTGACGCGAGTCTGAGTCAAATCGTCGCTTCGACCGCTAGTCAGGTGGCTAGTGTCAGTGATGCTTCGGCCAGTGTCAGCGACGCCGTTCAATCGGCCCAGAGCCTGGCCTCCGAAGTTTCACAATCCGAAGCCTCGATGAGTCACGCGTCGTTGAGTCAGCTTTCCGCCAGTGAAAACTCGCTTAGCGTTCTGTCGGCATCTAACTCGGCTTCGGCCAACAGTTTGAGTCAACAAATCGCCAGTGGTAACAGCCAGAGTGCCGATCAATCCGCTTCAGCGGCTAGTCTGAACTCGCGGTCCACTGCCGATGACAGTTTATTATCCGACAATTCCATGTCCAGAACGGCTTCGCAAGCCAGTCAAAGTGCTTCGGGTAGTGCATCCGCTGAGCTTTCTGCTTCTACGGCGAGTGAAGCCAGTGACGCCTCGGCTGAGGCCAGTGCCTCGGCTGTTACGTCAGCACAAACCAGTGCTGAGATTTCGGCCTCTCAAGCCGCTTCGATCTCCGAATCTGACGCCAGTGTCAGTGCCAAGTCCGCTTCTGAAGCCAGTCTGAGTGACGCCATCGCGTCCGCGGAACAGAGCTTAAGCGATGCGCACGACTCGTCTTACGATTCGCAAATTAGTGAGTCGAACGCTAGCCTGAGTGCCCAATCCGTCTCCGACGCCAACGAACAATCGATGATGTCGGCTTCTGATCAAAGCGCAAGTAACGCTAGTCTCAGCCAAGTTTCTAACTCGATTGCTAGTCAGCTGTCCGCAGTCAGTGCTTCCGATGCCAGTGTCAGTGAGACCTCGCAAGCCTTGAACAGTCAGGCTTCCGAACTGAGTCAGTCCGAAGCCTCGATGAGCGATGCTTCGCTGAGCCTGATCTCCGCCAGTGAGGCTTCCCTGAGTGACGTCGCCAGTGCTGCGGCGTCCACGTCGGCTAGCCTGAGCGAACAAGCTCAATCGATCGCCAGTCAAAGTGCTGCGGCTTCGGCCTCAGTTGCCAGTCTGAGTGACCGGTCGGCTAGTGATGCCAGTGTTTGGAATGACAACTCCACCTCCCGGACGGTTTCGCAGGCGAGTCAAAGCACCTCGGCCAGCGTCTCGGCGAGTGCTTCTGCTTCCGATTCCGTCGCTACCAGCGTTGCGAATGCTAGTGCGAGCGAGTCCGCCACGGTTTCGGCCGCAGCGAGTGCTGAGGTTTCGGCTTCGCAAGCTGCTTCGTTATCCGATGCCGATATGAGTCTGAGCCAGAAGTCTACGGACCTGGCCAGTCAAAGTGAGTCCTTGGCTTCGCTGGAACAGAGTATCAGTGATGCCTCGACTTCTGAATACGATTCGCAAATCAGTCAAAGTAACGCCAGTCTCAGTGACCTTTCGGCTTCCAATGTCAGTGAGGTTTCGGCGATTTCCGAATCAGCCCTGAGCCTGAGTAATGCCAGTGTCAGTGCTCACCAGAGTCAACTTGACAGTCAGGCTTCGGCCAACAGTCAAGCCTCGGCGAGTGTGAGTCAGACGGTTGCTTCCGCGGCGAGTCAAGCGTCCGAGTTCTCCACGAGCGAAGCCTCGATGAGTGGGGCGTCTCTGAGTCGCATCTCCGCTAGTGAAGCCTCCTTAAGTGATCAATCAGCTTCCAACTCGGTTTCCGCAAACAGCGTCAGTCAGGTCTCCGAATCGTTAGCAAGCCAGAATTCATTAGCGTCCGCATCTGCCGCTAGTCTGAGCGAACGGTCAGCTAGTGATGCCAGCGTGGCGGCTTCCACGTCCCGGACTGAATCCGCGGCCAGTGCTTCGGCTTCGGCCAGCGAATCCGCGACGGTTTCGGCTTCTGATTCTGCCGACGCCAGTGCTAGTCGCTCCGATGCCGAACAATCGGCTTCCGAGTCGGCCAGTCAAAGTGCTGTTGATTCGGCTGAGGTTTCCGCATCGACATCCGCTTCGGATGCCAGTGTCAGTGCCAAGTCCGTCTCTGAAGCTAGTCTGAGCGAATCCATCGCTTCGTTGGAACACAGCTTAAGTGCGGCGTCCAACTCCGATTACAATTCTCAACTCAGCGAAAGTGCCGCGAGCCTGAGTAATCAATCCGTTTCCGACGCCAACGAGCAATCGATGATGTCCGAATCCGAATTGAGTGCCTCGAACGCCAGCCTGAGCAACGCTTCTGTTTCGACGGCCAGCCAGTTATCTGAAATGAGTCAATCGGATGCCAGTGCTAGTGTCGCTTCCGAGTCTGTCGCCAGTCAGTTGTCGGCGGCCTCGACTTCCGAAGCCTCATTGAGTCAGGTTTCCTTAAGTGAAATTTCGGCCAGTGAAGCCTCGTTGAGTGCCCAGTCGATCAGTAACGTCGATTCCGCTAATAGTTTGAGTGAGTACTCCGAAAGCGTCGCGAGTCAGAACTCCGCAACTTCCGAGTCGGCCGCGAGCCTGAGCGCACATTCATTGTCGAATGATAGTATCCTGTCGGCGAACTCGACGTCGCGGACCTCAACGCAGACCAGCCAAAGCGAATCGGCCGACAACTCGGCTAGCGTTTCGGCTTCTGAATCGGCTAGTGCCAGTGCCAGTCGCTCCGATGCTGAACAATCGGCTTCCGAGTCGGCCAGTCAAAGTGCTGCTGATTCGGCTGAGGTCTCTGCATCGACGTCCGCTTCGGATGCCAGTGTCAGTGCCAAGTCCGTCTCTGAAGCTAGTCTGAGTGAATCCATCGCTTCGTTGGAACACAGCTTAAGTGCGGCGTCCAACTCCGATTACAATTCTCAACTCAGCGAAAGTGCCGCGAGCCTGAGCAACCAATCCGTTTCCGACGCCAACGAGCAATCGATGATGTCCGAATCCGAATTGAGTGCTTCGAATGCTAGCCTGAACAGCTTATCCGCTTCGGCGGCCAGCCAGGTTTCTGCGATGAGTGCTTCTGAAGCCAGTCAAAGTGCGGCTTCCGAATCTCTGAACAGTCAGTTATCCGAATTATCGCAATCCGAAGCCTCGATGAGTGACACGTCCAATAGCTTTGCTTCCGAGAGTCAAGCTTCGGCAGTTGCCTCAGCGAATGCCTCAACCAGCCTCATTGCCAGTCAATTATCCAACGTCTCCGAGAGCGAAGCCTCCCTGAGTCAACAATCGCAAAGCATTGCTAAGTCCGAAGCCAGCTTGACCAGTCAGCTGGAGAGTCAGGCGAGTCAGAGTGCGAGTGCGGCGGCTTCGACGGCCAGTGTCAGTGACCGGTCGGTTTCCGACGCCAGCGTCTTGTCGGCCAACTCGACATCGCGGACTTCAACCGCCGCGAGCCAGAGTGCCTCGGCGAGTGAGTCGGCGATCGCTTCCGCCGATGATTCGGCCAAGGCCAGTGCTAGTCGGTCGGAGGTCGTTCAATCGGCTTCTGAATCGGCCGATACCAGCGCGGCAATTTCCGCGAGTGACTCGGCTTCCATCTCCGTTTCTGACGCCAGTGTCAGCGACAAGTCGGCTTCCATCGCCAGTCAAAGTGAGTCCTTGGCTTCGCTGGAACAGAGTATCAGCGATGCCTCGACTTCCGAGTACGATTCACAGATCAGTCAAAGTAACGCTAGCCTGAGCGACCTATCAGTTTCTAACGCGTCTGAACAATCGATGATCTCTGAATCCGAACAGAGCATGAGTAACGCTAGTGTCAGCGAGCACCTGAACTCCGTCACCAGCCAACTGAACTCGGTCAGTGAGGCCGAGACCAGCCTGAGTGCGGCCAGTCAGTCCGCCGATAGTCAACTCTCTGAAGTTAGCCAATCCGAAGCCTCCATGAGTGATTACTCCGTCAGTGAAGCTTCGAAGAGCACGGCATCCGCCGTTCAATCCGCGGCTGATTCGGCTTCCGTTTCGGCTTCTGATTCCGCTACCGTTTCGACGTCGGATCGTTCCTTGAGTGAGTTGTCTGCAAGCAACTCGGCTTCGGCCAACAGTGTCAGCGCGGATCAGTCCCTGCAGGCTAGTCAAAGTGAAAGCTTAGCGGCTTCCACGGCCAGTCTGAGTGAACGGTCGGTCTCCGACGCCAGCGTCTTGTCGGCGAACTCGACGTCGCGAACTTCCACGGCGGCCAGTCAAAGTGCCTCAGCCAGTGAATCGGCGACGGTCTCCGCGGCTGATTCGGCTAAGGCCAGTGCCAGTGAATCGACGGCTAGTCAATCGGCTTCTACATCGGCCGACACCAGTGCGACGATTTCTGCCAGTGACTCGGCTTCCATCTCCGTTTCCGATGCCAGTGTCAGCGACAAGTCCACGATCGAAGCCAGTCAAAGCGAGTCGTTGGCTTCGCTGGAACAGAGTATCAGCGATGCCTCGACTTCTGAATACGATTCACAGATCAGTCAGAGCAACGCTAGCCTGAGTCAACTCTCGGCTTCTAACGCGTCCGAACAGTCTGTGATTTCCGCATCTGAACAAAGTCTTTCCAATGAAAGCTTGAGTCAACTGTCCGCTTCGACGGCCAGTCAGCTTTCTGATAACAATGCCTCGACGGCCAGCCTGAGCGAAGCCGTGAACTCGCAAGGGAGTCGCTACTCCGAAATGTCGGCTTCCGAAGCCTCGATGAGCGACTTGTCGGTCAGCCTGGTTTCCGTCAGTGATGCCTCCTTGAGTAACGCATCAATCAGCAATAACACGTCCGCTGCCAGCCTGAGTGAACAGGTGGCCAGCGGCGCTAGTCAAAGTGCGGAAGCATCGGCCTCCGCCGCTAGCCTGAGTGAGCGTTCCGCTACCGATGAGAGCCGTTTGTCGGCCAACTCCACGGACCGGACCTCTACGGCGGCTAGCCAAAGTGCGTCGGCGTCGACTTCGGCGAGTGTTTCGGCTTCCGTAGCCACGTCGCAAAGTGACGCTTCGCAGGTCGCCAGTCAATCGGCTGCCGACTCCGCAAGCGATAGCGCGATCGTTTCGGCCAGTCAGTCGGCGTCAATCTCCGAATCTGATGCCAGTGTCAGTGACAAGTCCACGATCGAAGCTAGTCAAAGCGAGTCCTTGGCTTCGCTGGAGAACAGTATCAGCGATGCCTCGACCTCTGAATACGATTCACAGATCAGTGCTTCTAACGATAGCCTGAGCGTTGTTTCGGCTTCGGACGCCAGTGAACAATCGATGATGTCTGTTTCCGAGATCAGTGCCTCTAACGCTAGCCTGAGTGACCACTTGGCTTCCGCAGCCAGCGAAGCCTCGGCAGCTTCCAAATCGCTGGTCAGCGCTAGTGACGCATCGACGTCCATCGCCAGTCAGCTTTCCGAAGTGAGTCAGTCTGAAGCTTCGATGAGTGTCACATCCCAGAGCTTCGCGTCAATGAGCCTGGAATCGTTGAGTCAACTGTCAGCAAGTAATTCCGCTTCCACGAACAGCTTGAATTCACAGATTGTGAGTGGCGCTAGTCAGAGCGCGGTAGCTTCTGCCTCCGCCGCCAGTCTGAGTGACCGGTCGGTTTCCGATGCCAGTGCCGCAGCTTCTACGTCACGGACCACGGCGCAAACGTCGGCTAGTCAATCGGCCAGCGAATCCGCCATGACGTCCAGCTCCGTGGCAAACTCGAACAGTGTCACGTCCGCGACGGCCAGTCAATCGGCTAGCCAGTCGGCCAGTGTCAGTGCTAGCGTTTCGACTAGTCAATGGGATTCCGTCACAGCTTCTCTGAACAGCCTCAGCGAGGTTTCTGAGAGTGAAGCTAGCCAAAGCGATGCCTTGACATCGCTAGAAAATAGCTTGAGTGCCGCTTCCAACTCTGAATACAATTCAGAGTTAAGTGAGAGTGCCGCTAGTCTGAGTGCCCAGTCACAAGTCGAAGCCAGTCAGCAATCGCTGATCTCTGCTTCGCAGCTGAGTCTCTCTAACGCCAGCCTGAGCGCCCAATCGAATTCATTAGCTAGTCAGCAGTCCGCGGTCAGTGCTTCCAATGATAGCCTGAGTGCCGCTTCCGAAGCGGTTGCCAGTCAATTGTCTGAAGCCTCGGTCTCCGAAGCTTCCTTGAGTGACATCTCGACCAGCTTGGCTTCGATGAGTACGGCTTCGGCCAGTGCCTCCGCGAGTGTGTCGGCTTCGACTTCGGCCAAGGTTTCCGCCGCCGTTTCTCAAGCGCTGGATTCCCTGAGCGTCTTGTCGGCATCTAACTCGGCTTCGGCCAACAGCGTCAGCGCCGACTTGTCGGCACAGGCTAGTCAAAGTGCCAGTGTTTCGTTGTCAACTGCCAGTCTGAGTGAACGGTCCTTATCCGACGTCAGTCTCTTGTCGGCCAACTCCGCTTCTCGAACCTCTACGGCGGCTAGCCAAAGTGCTTCCGCGTCGACCTCCGCACAAGCTTCGGCCAGTGAATCGACCGTCGCTAGTGTCAGTCGCTCCACGGCGATCGTTTCGGCGAGTGCCTCGGCGGACGCCAGCGCAGCCATTTCGGCGAGTGAATCAGCATCCATCTCCGTCTCGATGGCCAGTGTCAGCGATAAATCCGCAAGTGAGGCCAGTCTGAGTGATCAGATTGCTTCGCAAATTCAAAGTTTGAGTGCGGAATCTAATTCCGACTTGAATTCCCAAATCAGTGAAAGCAACGCCAGCCTGAGTCAACTCTCGGCTTCCGATGCCACTGAGCAATCAACAATTTCCGCATCTGAACAAAGTCTTTCTAACGAAAGTTTGAGTCAACTGTCCGCTTCGACGGCCAGTCAACTTTCTGATAACAATGCGTCAACGGCTAGCCTGAGCGAAGCACTGAACTCGCAAGGGAGTCGCTACTCCGAAATGTCGGCTTCCGAAGCCTCAATGAGTGGGTTATCCGCTTCCGCTTCGGCCAGCGTCTCGGCGAGTGAATCCGCCGCAAGTTCGGCTAAGTTGTCCGCTAGTGATGCGTCCTTGAGTATCTTGTCCGCTAGCAACTCGGCCTCGGCCAACAGTACCAGCGAACGGGTCGCTTCCACGTCTGAAGTAGAAGCCAGCGTTTCGGCTTCGGCGGCCAGTCTCAGCGATCGGTCCTTGTCCGACGCCAGTGAGTTGTCGGCCAACTCCGAATCCCGGACGTCGATGCAGACCAGTCAAAGCCAGTCGGCCAGTGAGTCGGCGAAGGCTTCGGCGATCGCGTCAGCAACGGCCAGCACCTCAGCCGCAGAGGCGAGTGAAGCTAGCGTTGCCTCGGCTAACCAAAGTGCCAGCGTCTCGACGTCACAAGCCGCTTCCATCGTCGAATCGCTGAACAGTATCAGCGACGCGTCCATCAGTGAAGCCAGCGTCAACGCGTCCATGGCCTCCGTGGAACAGAGTGTCAGTGAAGCTTCCGATTCCTCGTTCAACTCTGAAATCGCTAGCGTCTTGACCAGTCTGAGTGCCCAATCACAGTCTGATGCGAGTCAACAATCGGCCGTTGCCAGTGCCCAATTAAGTGCTTCCAACGCCAGCTTGAGTCAACTGTCCACGGTCATCACTAGTCAACAGGCCTCCGTCTCAACCGCTGAAGCCAGCGTCAGTGCGGCTGCTTCGGCTACGGCGAGTGTCAACTCCGAGATCAGTCAGTCCGAAGCGTCCATGAGTCACCAGTCATTGAGTGAGATTTCCGCCGCCGATAGCAGCATCTTGTCGGCGAACTCGATGTCCAGAAACTCGACGCAAACGAGTCAGAGTCAATCCGCTAGTGAATCAGCCCAGGCTTCGACGTCCACGGCCATCGTGGATAGCACCGCGTCGGCTAATGCCAGTCAAAGTGCCACGACTTCGGCAACGACCAGTGCCTCGATTGTGGCTTCGCAAGTCGCATCCATCTCAACGGATGTCGCTAGCGTCAGCGCCAAGTCAGCTGCTGAAGCCAGTGCTAGTCAACAATTAGCTTCACAAGAACAGAGTTTGAGTGATGCGCACGATTCATCGTACGATTCACAAATCAGCAACAGCAATGCCAGCCTGAGTGAACAATCCGTTTCCGACGCCAACGAGCAATCGATGATGTCCGCATCCGAATTGAGTGTTTCGAACATGAGTCTGAGTCAGTTGTCGCAAGCCACGGTTAGCCAGTTATCGACGGTTTCCACGTCGTTGACCAGCCTAAGTGAAGCGGTCGATTCCTTGACCAGTCGGACCTCCGAAGTGTCGGCTTCTGAAGCCTCGATGAGTGACGCGTCACAGAGCTTAATTTCCGAAACCGAGAACTCCCTGAGCGTCTTATCGGCCAGCAACTCGGCCTCCGCGAACAGCCTGAGTGAACAGGTTGCCAGTGGGGCGAGTCAGAGTGCGGACTTGTCCGCCTCGGTTGCCAGTGTCAGTGACCGGTCGTTGTCCGATGCCAGTGTCTTGTCGGCCAACTCCACGTCTCGGACCTCGTTACAGGCCAGTCAAAGTGAGTCGGCGGTTGAGTCGGCTAAGGCTTCGGCCAGCACCGCAACGGAAGCCAGCTTAGCTTCCGTCACGGCTAGCGAATCGGCCTCGACTTCTGCACGTGAGAGTGCGGCGGTTTCCACTTCCGTTGCTGCCTCGATTGAAGAATCGATGACCAGCCTGAGTGACCGTTCCGCCAGTGAGGCGAGTCAAACCTCGCTGATTGCCTCGCAATCACAGAGTTTGAGTGCCGCTAATGATTCGTCTTACGACTCACAAATCAGTGAGAGTGCCGCCAGTTTGAGTGCGGTCTCGCAAAGCGATGCCAGTGTTCAATCGGTCGTTTCCGTTTCTGAAATGAGCTTGTCGAACCAGAGCTTGAGCCAGCAATCTAACTCGATTGCCAGTCAACAATCCGTGGTTAGTGCTTCGACGGTTAGTCTGAGTGCGGCGAGTCAATCCGCGGATAGTCAATTCTCCGAAGTTTCACGATCCGAAGAATCGATGAGCTTAGCTTCGATGGGTGATTCTCAACGGGCCAGTGTTTCCGCTAGTGTTTCGGCCAGCGAATCGGCCTCAGCTTCGGCGAGTCAATCGGCCAGCGTCTCGGCTGATAACTCCGTATCGGATGCTTCATTAAGTATCTTGTCGGCATCTAACTCGGCTTCGGCCAACAGCTTGAGTCAACAGTTGTCCGCCGATGCCAGCCAGAGTGCCACGGCTTCCGAATCGGCCAACAGCTTAAGCGAACGGTCGGCTTCCGATGCCAGCATCCTGTCCGCGGCCTCCGTCACCCGGACGTCCGCCCAAACGTCGGCCAGTGAATCGGCCGCCGCTTCCGCGAGTGCGTCGACCAGTGCTACCGTCGAATCCGCCGCGAGTGCCTCAACGGCCAGTGTCACGGCTTCGATCAGTGCTAGTCAGAGTGCTAGTGAGTCTGCCGTAGCGTCAATCAGCATCGCCACTTCGGCGGCCAGCCTGAGTCAACAACTGGTCTCCGATGCCAGTCAAGTCTCAGCCTGGACCTCCACGACACAAAGCCTAAGCAACGCCTCAGATTCGTCTTACGATGAGTCGATGACCAGCTTAGCCAACAGCCTGAGTGCTCAATCACAAATTAATGCTAGTGAACAATCGGCCATCGCCGACTCTGAACTGAGCGCGTCGAACGCCAGTCTGAGTGCCTTGTCCGAATCGACCGTTAGTCAATTGACGTCCGTTTCCGTTGCGGAAGCGAGTCAAAGTGCCGCTTCCGTCTCGGCGGGCAGCGTCACCTCCGAAGCTTCGCAGTCTGAAGCCTCGATGAGTAATTGGTCGTTGAGTCAAGTTTCCGCGAGTGCCGACGTTTCCGCCGCAAGTTTGAGCGAACGGATCGACAGCAACGCCAGTGAAACTTCTGAAATTTCTGCCTCTGCTTTGAGTTTGAGTGAACGGTCGGCTTCCGCCGCTAGCGGCTTATCCGCCAACTCCGAATCCCGGAATTCCACCCAAACCAGTGAAAGCGAGTCGGCCAACGTTTCGGCCAGCGAATCGGCTTCCACGTCCGTTCTGACCAGTGAAGCCCAAGCTTCTGCCAGTGCTTCGGCCGCTATCGTGGCCAGCGAGAGCGTCTGGGCTTCGCAAACGGCCTCGGCTGAAATGTCCAAAGCCGTAGCCAGTGTCAGTGCCAAGTCCGATAGTGAAGCCAGTCAGGTTTCCGCTTGGACCTCGACGGCACAGAGCCTAAGCGACGCTTCGGATTCGTCCTATGATGAATCGATGACCAGCTTAGCCAACAGCCTGAGTGCCCAATCGCAAGTCGATGCCAGTGAACAATCCGAAATGGCCGATTCACAACTGAGCGTTTCTAATGCCAGTCTGAGTCAGGTCTCCACGGATATCGTCAGTGAGTTATCGATGGTTTCGGCCAGTGAAGCCAGTCTCAGTGACGCCAACGAATCGTTGACCAGCACCAACTCCGAAGTTTCGGCTTCCGAAGCTTCCCTGAGTGATGGCTCCATCAGTCACGGGTCGATGAGTGTGGCTTCGGCTTCCGACTCCGCCTCGACCTCCGCGAGTGTTTCGGCTGACAATTCCGTTTCGGATGCTTCGTTGAGTACCGTTTCGGCGGCTAACTCCGAATCCGCTAATAGTCTCAGTCAACAATCGCAAAGTGACGCCAGTCAAAGTGCGGCGATGTCTGAATCGGCAGCTAGCCTGAGTGACCGGTCGGCTTCCGACGCCAGCATCTTGTCGGCCAACTCGACTTCCCGGACCTCGGAACAAGCTAGTCAGAGTGCTTCGGCCTCGACTTCCAGCTGAACAATCGGCTTCCGACTCCGTCTTAACCAGAGTCAGTCCAACGATTGCTAGTCAGTCCGCTTCGGTCTTCGCCAGCCACGGAGTGAACGCCCAACGTCGGCCAGCGAGTCCGCTTCGGTTTCGCGGCTAGTCAATCGCTAGTGTCAGTCCGACCATCTTCGTGAGTCGCTTCGGCTCAGTCTCTACGGTCAACGGCCAAGCCAGCTTCCGAATGTCGGCAGTTTGAGCCGAACCAGTGGTCGGCTTCCGACCAAGTCCGCGGCGAGTGCCTCAACTCCGAATCCAGTTCCGGCTTCGATGCTGCTAGTCAGAGTGCTAGGCCAACGGTTTCGAAACAGTCGCAATCGTTCGAGCCAGAATTCGAAGTGCCAGCTCCACATCGTGGCCGAGCCTGAGTGATCGCAAACGGCCTCCGATGCCAGTGAAGTCGTGGACCTCCACGTCCGAACGGAATCGCAAGACCAGTCAGCCAGTGAGTGCAACAACTTCCGATAGTGCTTCGGCTTCGACAATCCGCCAGTCAGAACTCGTTGATCAGTCTTCCAGCCAAATCGTCAGACTTCCGAGTGCGAACTCGGCTTTCGAGCCAAGCTCAGTGACGTCAACGAATCGTTCCAGACTCCGCGAGTAGTCAGAATCCGAAGTGAGTTCGGCTTCCGACGATTCTTCAACGCCAGCCTGAGTGATCAGCCGATCGGTCAGTCACGGGTCCGATGAGTGTGGCTTCGCTCCGCCTCGAGCGAGTGTCGGCTGACAATGGCCGTTTCGGATGCCGTTGAGTACCGAACTCCGAATCGCCAGCGAACAATCCAAAGTGACGCCAGTCAAAGTGCGGCGATGTCAGTAGCCTGAGTGAATCTTGCAACTCGACTTCCGCGTGAGCCAGTCCGCTGCTTCGGCGTTCGACCTCCGCTTCGAACTCCGAAGCGTGAGTCACGGCGGTTCGACTCCGCTAGTCGTTTCGGCTAGTGTCGTCGCCAGTCAAAGCCGCCAGCTTGAGTACCGCTTGACGGCTTCTGCGGCTAGTCAACAATCGCAGATCTCCGAATCGCAATTGAGCGAATCGAACGCCAGCTTGAGTCACGTCCGAGCGTTGATCAGTCAGCAGTGTCGGCGAGTGCCAGAGAGTCGCCTCCTTCCGCGTTGAGTGTGGCCTCCGCAGCTAGAAGCTTCGATGAGTGAGAACTCGGTCAAGCAACTCTTCTGCCAACAGAACAGTCAACCGTTGAGCATCGCGAGTCAGTTCGGCCAGCCACGTCCCGGAGCGTCGTGAACAAACCAACTCTAGCGAGTCGGCTTCGACTTCCGCAGTGTTTCGGCTTCGACCTCCGCACAACGCCAGAGTTCGAGTCAAGCTTCAGTCAAAGCGAGTCCGCAACGTCGATCAGTGCCAGTGAGTCCGCTTCGGTTGCCGTCACTCATCGCAACAAGCGTGAGCAATCGCTTACTCCACCAGCCTGAGTGATCGGCCGGGATTTCACAGGCCAGTGAATTGTCAATCCAATCACGTGCCAGTGAAGCTAGCCGAGATCTCAGTGAGGCGAGTGATTCCTCGTACGCTTCCGAGATTAGCGGTAGTGAAGCTAGCCTGAGTGCCCAATCACAATCGGATGCCAGTGAACAGTCCGTCTTGTCCGTCTCGCAGACCAGCGCGTCGAACGCCAGCCTGAGTGCTCGGCTTCGACTCGCAATCCGTTCTCAGCGAACAATCTGAGATGTCGGCTTCCGATGCCAGTGTCAGTGCTGCTTCAAGCTCGATGAGTGGGGTGGCTTCCGAAACCTCACAATCCGAAGCTTCGATGAGTCAAACGTCGACCAGCTTCGCTTCCATGAGTGATGCTTCGCAGAGTCAAGCTTCCGCGAGTGCGTCAACCAGTGTCGTTGTCAGTCAATCCGTTCAGGTTTCTGAGAGTGCGGCTTCTCTGAGTCGGGTTTCGGCAAGCAATTCCGTTTCGGCGGATAGCCTGAGCGAACAATCCGAATCTGCAGCTAGTCAGAGCGCCTCAATTGCGGCCTCGACGGCCAGTCTGAGTGACCGGTCAGTTTCCGATGACAGTATCTTGTCGGCTAACTCGACGTCCCGGACTTCGACGCAAGCGTCACAGAGTGAATCGGCGATTGCTTCGGCCAGTGCTTCTGCGAGTGGGTCGGCTTCGGTCAGTGAATCCACGGCTAGCGCCAGTGCGTCAACGGCTTCCGTTGCCAGTCAGAGCGCCTCAGCCAGTGCTTCCGTTTCCGGCGAAGTCTCCGCTTCAATGGCGAGTCTGAGTGAGCGGTCGGTTTCCGAATCCGTTCAAGGGTCGACGATCAGTGAATCGATGGCCAGTCTGAGTGAAGTCTCGCAATCACAAGCCAGTGATAACTCCTTGATCAGTGCCAGTGAGGGTAGTTTGAGTCAAGCCTCGAACACGTCATTGGATTCACAGATCAGTCAGTCCAA
>NZ_JAVLAS010000006.1 GCF_032190635.1 Levilactobacillus zymae | reverse complement strand
CTTTTGAGTATCTATATTATATCTATTAGTATCTAAATTATTAGTATAGTCTAGATCTTGTCTCTTTTTGAGAAGTCCGCTTGTACCAAGGGGTTCAGGCGATTTTAATGGCTCTCGCTTAATATAAACGTCTTTTGCTGTTACTTCCAAATCTGCCAAATATAATCTATTTGGTTCGTTTTTGCCTGATCTTGGATTAAACCCCATATGTTTTTGATACAAAAGGTTTGCGTCCATTAATTCGTGTTTAATCTTATTGATTTTATTATTTGACCAGTTTCGTAAATCTTTTAGTTCATTGTTTGTGTATATGAAATATACGTTGTTATTTTCGTCAACCCAATTATTGCTTAGTGAGTAACTTAGACGATCGCGTAACACCGAATAAAGTAAAATGGCACTATCGCTAAAAGATCGGTAGCGTCAAGAAGATAAAATATGTATCTCTGTTAAGAAGCTGTCTAAAATCTCTTAAGTAATAGTGCTAAAAACGCTAAAACGACCATTTGCAGACTGGTGGTTAATTGACGCTCACAATTTTTCCAAAGTCGCCGACAATTCTCTAGCCAACTAAAAGATCGTTCGACTACCCAACGTTGGGGCATGACTTCGAATCGATGCAACTCATTGCGCTTCGCAACCTGCACGGTTGCGTTTAAATTACTGGCTACATCGAGCTGAAAATTAACGCCTGAATAACCACCATCAACTAAGACATTTTGAACCTGGCGTAAATGCATGGCATGTAAAGCGATCATTGCACTGGCCCCGTCTCGATCAGAGACGTTCGCTCGCGTCATGTGAATGGCCTGCGGAAAGCCATTGATATCAACTGCCAGATGGCGCTTAATCCCCGAGATTTTCTTACCAGCGTCGTAACCTTTGTTTTCAGCAGTAGCGGTGTTTTTGACGCTCTGAGCGTCAACGATAATAAAGGAAGTTAAAGCTGAACGTCCTTGGTAAGTTCGCCGAGCAATGACAATTTTTTTAAAACTTGTTCCAATAAAGAATCAGCCGTAGGCTCAGCTTTAGTTGACCAAATTTTGTAATAGTTGTAAACTGACCGCCATTCTGGGAAATCACCGGGGACTTGACGCCATTGGCAACCGGTTTTCAAGACATATAGGACCGCACAGAAGACCTCGTAGAGGTCATATTTTCGAGGCTTAGTTCGCTTACGAAAATTTTCTAAAGCTGGTCGAATTAATTCAAATTGTTGCCGAGTAATATTGCTGGGATAATTTTTCATAGCTCAAACTCGCTTTTTACATAGAAGTATATCAAAAATCATAGATCTTGGACAGCTTCTTAAGGCCAAGCACATGGTTGCCAAGTATAACGAAAAGATCGCCAACCAACGGAATAACTACCTGCACAATCTCAGTAAACAACTCGTCGAGCAGTACGATCTGATTAAGATAGAAGATTTGAAAACCAAGAATCTTCTACACAATCATCAGCTTGCTCGGGCAATTGCTAACCAAGGTTGGCGAGAACTACGTTCTCAACTGGAGTATAAGTGTGCTTGGTATGGGAAACAGTTGGTCACTGTGAACCCGAGGAAAACCAGTCGAATTTGCAGTAACTGCGGATTTGATGACGGCAAACACACTTTAGATGTTCGTGAGTGGACTTGCCCTAAATGTGGCATAAACCATGATCGTGATATTAACGCGGCCAAGAATATCTTAAGCGCTTAACCGACTAATCAGGCTCGGAACGAGCCCTAGTAAATAGCCGTAACCTCTGAACGTAGTGCTAGTCACTAATGTTGTAAGTCAGCGGTGTTCCTAGAAGCTCGGTCATTTATGGCCGAGTAGTTCACATCATCAAAAAATATGCAAATACCATGGATCGCACACTGTTCAGCCAGATGCCTACTGCCGTATTACGTATACAAAATTATGGTTCTATGTCAACTGTTGTTGGTAATTCCATTTATAAAATTGTCTAATCCTTTGAGATTAGGCAATTTTTTTTGAGCCCAAATGCCAGATGAATCCTTAATCTAAAGCTTGTGAAACAGCCAAAGCCGTACGCAACTCGCTTTATTACCTTGATTTTGTTATTAATACCCTCCATTGGACCATTTGAGAATTCATATCTCAATGCATTATCAACCGATTCTCGGTTCTCAACCAGTGCGTTCAACGCCTTCGTCATTTCTTCTGAGCCATTGTCTTTTCCGTCTAGAACTGTTTCTAGTCGAGCGATGTCACGGTACCTAACGGCACTCATGACCGTCTGTAACTGGTTATATGCTTCGCGTAATTCTTCGTTGATATCAAGAAGATATTCGACTACGCTATTCTCAGTTTGGCTTCCAGGAATGTTAGTGTAATTAGAGTACTTCTTTAAGTCCAACTTCTCGTTGGGCTTAAAGAACAGTCGCCAGTAACGCTTTAAAGCCTTATATTTCATGTTTGAAGGCGCATAGGATTTCATGATACGAATCCTTACTCGAGTGAATCCCCGCATCACGGAGTTAACGATGTGGAACCGATCGGTTACCACAATCGCATTTGGAAAAATAGATTCAGCTAGTTTGGGATAAGTGTAGTTCATATCTGTCACAATGACTTTGACGCTTTCTCTAGCTTTCTTCGTATAACGTTTAAAGTAATTCTCCAAATCATAGAGTGTCCGCGATTCCAGAATGTCCAAGAATTCACACCGAATACCATCCATAAATACAAAGCTCATGGATCCCTTTGCGTCTTTGGTAGACTTGACCTCATCCATGTTAATTACAGCCGGTAACCAGTCAAAACGCGTTTTGACGTTGCCCTGATAGCTTCTCATGATTCGCAGGACCGTTGTACTTGAGATGCTTAATTCGGTAGCGACATGACGCATCGAAACTGTTTCACTTAATTTTAGAAAACAGGCAAGTTTGCTTGTGTTAGAGATGGTGTGGTTTCGTTGAACTAGTGGTGTTTCCGCAAGAAAGTATTGTAGGCAGTGCTTACACTTGAAGTCCCGCTTTTTAAGATGAAGCTGGACATCCCGTTCGGCAGTTCGAGGCAATTTAACATTGGCCCAGCGCCAGCCATATTTGATAATACTTTTTTGGTTTAAGACACCACATTTGGGGCATGCTTTTGGACGATAGTCCAAAATTGCCTGCACTTTAAGTGGGCCCATCATTTCCAAGGGGTTCATCACTTTTAACTTTTTGATGTTGGGGTCTTTTATCCCCAGGATAATTTTAGTATCATTAGTCATAGGATATAGTCACTTTCTCTTTCTTGAAATGTGGTAGTGGATGGATATAGGTCTGCGACTATATCCCTTTTTTGTACATTTTTTTACATTCTTTGATTATACAAAAATATCCGTTGCCAGTAATCAAATTCATTTGATTACCAACAACAGATATTTTAGAACCAAAATTATATAATCAAGTTGAATATAAAAAAAGCCTGAATCTAAAAATTCAGGCTTTCTTACTATAAATTAATATTTACTATTAACCGAAGACGCTAACGGCACCAGTATTAGTAGTATTAGCAGAACCCTTAACTTCCTTAGCATTGTATAAAGCAAATACAGTACCATTAGTAGTGTAAGTACCAGCAAGACCAGAAGTTAACGTGTAGGTGGTGTGATAAAGTTGTGGTGAGAAAGTTTTCCCCTTCGCATATGGCTTAGTATGACCATTAGCATTAACAGCATCAGGAGAGTCAGAAGGAACCACATTACCCTTAGCATTCTTAGCATAAGGAACTGAGGTCAAAGTGTTGGCCTTGTTAATAGTCAAGAAGTTTTGAACGTCAGCAGCGGTGTAGTTAGCACCATTAGCGCCAGAGAAGGCAGCAGTTAACGTTGGGAACTTTACTTGGTAAACCAAATTAGCTTTATCTTTCAAAGTAGCATTAGAAGAGATCAACTTAACTGGTTTTTTAAGACCGTCTTGGTAGTATGCAGCGATGCTTTGAACAGCTTGAGCACCCTTAGTAACCGTTAAGCTAACTGTATCACCGGTCTTTGCAGCATACAAAGCAGCTTTGTTAGCAGCATTGCCTTCTGAGTAAGTATAACCGGTACCCTTTAATAGTGACTTACTCCATTTCTTAGTTGCCTTTTTAACCGCATCATAACCAACAGCAGTACCCTTAGCATTTGCCTTAGCAGTACCAACATTAGTGTTATTAGCGTTGTTTGCAGTCAACTTAGCTAAAGTAGTGGACTTTACAATCGTACCATCAGTAGCAACAAGGTTTACCTTAACATCAGTTGCTTGGTTGTAAATAGCGGAAGCATCAGTCGTAACGGCCTTGCTGTAGATCCAACCATTAACCGTAGGGTTTTGTTGGTCTTCAACGTAGTAGTATAATGAGCCTTCACGAGTCTTAGTTTCAGCCTTAGTGACCTTTAAAGTGTCACCGGCGAAAGGAGTGGTGTTCTTAACAACTTTAGAAGCACCAGACTTGTATTGAGTGTACTTAGGCGCAGTCCAGGTAACATGCTTAGTACCAGGATTAGTGAAACTAACAGTCTTACCAATCATGCTGTCAGTCGTGTTAGCAGTAGTCGTTTCAGCAGAAGTAATCCCGCCGCCGAACGTACCTTTAACCTTACCACCGTAAACATAACCACGGTACTTTTGGTCCATGGTTACAACACGGTAGTATACGGAACCACGGTTAGTAGTCTTAACACCGTAAGCACGGAAGTAGTTAGCGGACTTCTTGGAATCAGCTAAGTCCTTCATGGTTGCCTTAGAAGCAACAACCTTGGCACCCTTAACAGTACCTGGCTTAGTGTAAAGGGCGTGAGTACCATTAGCTTCTACGTTACGCTTAGTAGCGTCAGTAGTCAGCTTGCTGTAAGCACCGGCAGTTGCATAGCTCTTAGCACTTGCAGTAGTGGTAGTAACAGCTGAAAGACCAGCTAAACCTAACACTGCAGCGCCTACATAAATAGACTTTGCGAATGATGAACGCATAGATGAAAACCTCCTAATAATTTCTTTTTAGCAAAAACATTATGTAAATGTCCACAATCATTCTTGCTAACGGCAATTATAGCATACGTTACCAACTATGCCAAAAGAAAACTTTAACAAATTCACGAAAAAGTCATAATCACTAAAATAGTGCACAAAAAAACCCTTCAACAGGTCAGCGGAAGGGAAGAATCATGGACTTCATCTATGCAGGTACAATTATATCTTATATGTAGCAAAAAAGCAATGACGACGAAATGTTTGTAATAAAAAAGGACGCCCTGCTTGAAGGAGCGTCCGATCTTCAAAGAAGGAAAAAACCAACTCTAAAGAAATCTCTTAATGTAGACTAACATCTATTTAATATAATGTCAATAAGAATAGAAAGAAGAACGTTTCCATTAAGTTACTAACAGTAGTAGAGAACAAGCAAACCTAATAACACTTACCATCATCTCATTGCTTAACATGCTATGGTTGATAATACAATTAGCTATACCGATTCTTACTTTACATAAGGCGGCTTATCCCAAGTAACCACCTCACGCCCTGGTACTTCCACATTCCGTTATTTTTCGATTGTGAATTTGTCCAAAAAAGAAGTGGTATAGGTCGCAGATTGGCTTTAATTGGGGAAAATGAGTTTGTGAAATTCACTGAAATTACGTCTAGGCCATTCCCTTGAATTCAACTGTCTCATTCTTTGTATTAACCAAAAACTTACCGACATTCCCCTGATACTTCACGGATACTTTAAAGGAATACTTGTAATTTACCCGAGTGTATCGAATACTACTAATTCTTCCCTGATACCCTTGACTACGCAAAACTCTCTTCACTTGGTTCCTTTGTCGCTCAGTAATTCTTGCAGAACTCCGATAGATTGTCTTCTTAATGATCACATCTGGATTCAATGGAACAATGTAATCCTTACATTCCAACAATTCCACCAACTTTCTTTTTTTCTTTGGAATTTGACTTGACGGGTTACGGTTTTCCATTCAGTTTAGAGGGAGTGACGTTTTGAGCGCAGAATTGTTCCCTGGAATCAGCTATTTAGAATAACTGAACCAGAGTACAATTCTACTACTAAAAGTCTCCCCTTAGTTCGTCGGTCGTTAACGCCCGTCGCTTGTCTGTACAATTGCGGTATTGCTACCACCACTCATTATAAACCTACGTTTTCGGTTTAGCCTACTAAAAAACGCCCTAGTAGGCGTTGATGATACGTATTTATGTTTGTTCGATCACCAACTAATCAATGGCACCAAGCCGAAGCTTCGTTTTACCACCCACGCCGTTAATGGTCGCGCTCACCATTCACCACCCAGCCGTACAGATGACCTTGTTGTGGTATAGCCAGACTTATTGAAGTCGCACTGGCAAACGTGTCCCCTTGGATTTAGACCCCAGCTTGTCCCCTAGGGCTTTAAAAATCGCACCGGCCATGATATAATAATCTATAAATTATAAGATTGTTTGGCGCTCACCAACTCCAATTGGTGGGTGTTTTTTTGTATTCACTTACAAGGACAATTGTATTTCTCTTAATAAAATAAATCAACACTTTTTTAAAAAATGTATACATTATTACATTAGTATTTGTAATAATGTAATAATTAGTATTTGTATACTCGATCAAAACGCCTTTATTGCAGCCTACATAGAACCCATGTATACATTTTTACTTTTACACGTTTGTATTTGTATACATGTACTAATTTTTGTGCTATGATTTAAGAGCATTACACTACATATTTATGAGGTGATATTTTGGACAGTAAAGTCATAACATTTTCAAACTTTAAAGGTGGAACTGGCAAGACAACCAATAGTACAATGACTGGTATCGAGTTGGCACGTCGTGGGTATAAAACACTATTAATAGATTTGGATCCTCAAGCTAACGCAACTAATTTATATTTAAAAACTAAAAATAACGTCGGTGGTGAAGTAACTTCTTTTGATGAAACCTTGATGACCGCAATTAAAAACAAAAACCTCAAACCGGCTATCATCAACGTTATCCAAAATTTAGATATTCTTCCATCCTCAGCTGACTTTTCTTTATATCCTAGATATATGGAGAATATAATTTCTGACTACACCGATCGTGTAAAATACTTGTCTACCTTAATAAATCCGTGGAAAGATGACTATGACTATTTGTTGGTCGACGTTCCACCTACAATTAGCCTAATCACAGACACCGCATTATATATGACTGACTACGCAATTGTCGTTCTTCAAACTCAGGAAAGATCGCTTCAGGGTGCCCAAGCATTTATCAAATACATGCAAGATCAAATTATCAATGAATTCCACGCTCCGACATTAGATTTACTAGGGATATTACCAGTTTTGCTGAAAAATGGTGCTCCTGTCGATAAGAGCACCTTAGCTAAAGCAATCGATATCTTTGGAAAAGAAAATATTTTTGACATAACAATCAAAAATATGGAACGCTTAAAAAGATATGATGTAACCGGGGTGACATTTAAAGATCAGTTTGATAAAGCAGTTCAAGACGTATACTCCAACGTTACTGATGAAATATTTAGCAGAATGGCTGGTGAATAGAAATGAGCGGATTATTAAACAATCCCAATCTGAAGAAACAACCAAAGACAGACCCACTTGATCGTGGACAAGATATTAAACCCAAAAACACCTTTACTACAGATGACCTCAAAAGTAATAATTACAAACCATCAAAACTGGAAAAAAGCGTTGCAGATTCTGTTACTTTTTATGCTAACGTTAGAATTAAC
This sequence comes from Levilactobacillus zymae, assembly GCF_032190635.1. Taxonomy (NCBI): domain Bacteria; kingdom Bacillati; phylum Bacillota; class Bacilli; order Lactobacillales; family Lactobacillaceae; genus Levilactobacillus; species Levilactobacillus zymae. The sequence goes on along the minus strand of NZ_JAVLAS010000006.1, from coordinate 21,520 downwards.
AACCATATTAAAAACAAAGCGGAAGCCTTATCTGGAATTGGTCTATATAAATCTCAAAAAGATGCCATTGATAACGCATTAGACTATCTCATTGATTCTTTAGACGCTGAAGACAAGCGAAAATTTACTTTTCAATTAGATATTCTGGAGAGTAGAGACGCCCGAACTAAGGGAAAATAGTATGGCGCGCTCAGACGACACGTTCACTTTTTAGACGTATACTTGTCCGCTTAAATGAAGCAGAATGCACACAAAAAATCCCTATATTATGCGGAGTAGGGGCCTTTTTTGTCGTTACTTTATAATTCCCAAGAGATACTTTGAGTGCCCCTGACAGCTTCATAAGGTAGCATTCGTATGTATCTGGTATATTTATAAAGAGATAATAAAAGGACCCCCTAGCGATAAAACTAGAGGGCCTTTTTAACTCTGCACAAATTGATGAAGGTAGTATTTGAGGTGAAATGCTATGGTGTTCATGATAGCACTAATTAGTATATAGGAAAAGCCCTTACCAGAATATAAGTAAGGGCCCACCACTCAATACATGAAAGGGCATTTTCATGCTTCTTGATAGTATCATTTTTTCAGACAATAAAAAAGCCCTCAGTGGGCAGAAGGAGGGCTTCTTAGTAATACCAATTACTACATATTGTAGATGTATATGAAGCGACTACATAATAACACTTTTCAGACAATAAAAAAGCCCCCATTAACCAGAAAATGAGGACTCAGAAGAAGATGATGCGTATTATACACGCATATATATTGTAATACTTTTAGTGTATAAGAAAAGCCCTTACCAGACTGAGAGTAAGGACTCACAAACCGTAAATGAAAGAGCATTCTCATGCCTCTTAATGTTAACATTTTTTCATGTAATAAAAAAGCACTCTAGCGAGGAACTAGCGAACTTTTTTAAGGCAAAGATTTTCTGGAATAAAATCTAAGCAAGAGGTAGATTAACTCTGGGACAACCAGATTATAACACTTTTAGTGTACAAAGAAAGCCCCTACCTATGGGAGTAGGGACTGGCTAGTACATGATTGCAACAATCCAAAGTATCACCCAAGCAATGGCACAGATTGCCCCGACCATACCCCAATCAGCAAAAATAGATACTAGAAATATCCAGAAGAAAGCCTTACGAAGCGTTTTCAAGTCGGAGTATGAGAGTTGGGACTTACCCTGGGCTTTTCTTCTATCTGACCTTTGTACTCGATTATCATGGTGATACCAACGGCTAACCGCCGCTATTTTAAAAATATCTCTGAACATTCTTACATATCTTCTTTCTTAGTTGCTTTCTGGGATAAGTACCCGTTCATTAGGCTTAGCGAGTCCATTCTTGTTTTCTTCTTCAGCACGAGAATTAGTTACCATCTTAATACTAGACCATGGGAGAAATAACTGGAAACTTTTCCAAGCGCTGCTAACCGTTTCATCCGGGATAATATCGGATACCTCGTTCTGGACAATGGACAATGCGGTATCTTTGACCGTTTTAACTGATAGAGAGTGATTAGTACATCCAATAATATCACCGAAGGCCATCATTAAGGTAAGTTGAATGGAATGGTTAACCTTGTCCACAAATACCTCTTGGGCGATATCATCACCGAACCAGTACGTTACGGATGACTGACTAATGACTGAGTTAGCAGTAAATTCACATGTATTAACCAGTGACCAATCAACCTTTGCCAGAGGAAAAACTACATATACCGGCTTATGCATCCAAACCTTAGCAGAATCGATGTACCGCTCGAAGTAAGGCTTGGAGAATCGATTAGTAGGTACTTCAGCAATGGCGTGCATTAATCGAAGAATGGTAAGAATGTTGGTAACTTTCCGTTCCTTCACTCCTGTTTTTTCGGAGATATCCCGGGAACTCATGCGTGTACATGGTAACTCTTGGTCTGTTGGATTGACGTACCATGAGATACTCAAGGCAGTAGTATACACCGCTTTTAGCACTTTTAATACGTCCTTATCCCGCTTGATGAACGCCTTTAAGCCGGGGTCTTTAATCGACCCATAGACTGATACCATGCCATAATTGGCGGAACATACATCGACCAAGGACTCGTTAAAGTCTGTCAAATCTGCATCAGCATTACTATCAGCGTTGTAAAAAAAGTTGGTAAAAGGCTTAACAAAGTTTGCAAAGTCCGAGCCTAACACCTTCATTGTCAGTTCTAGCACCGTATATGATGAGTGCTCATGACCAGTTGAAAAGAATACTTGTAATCCTTTATGAGCACCTCTGGAAGCTACTCCACATCTACTAGGCTCACCAGTTATCTTAGCGAGGTTACAACAATCCATCTTTTCTTCCAGAGAATGCCCAGTAACATTCTCAGAATCGTATAAATTATACACAATTGCTCTATTTTCTAATGTATTCCAATGCTTAATCAGTTCCATATTTTTGAATTTCATTCAGTTTTTTCTTCTTTCTAGTTTTATTCTTATATAGTATAAAGGCAACATGCATCCATATTTATATATCTTAGTTGCCCTTTTCTTCTCTTCGAATATAATGTATCACAGAAAAGATTAATACTAGAATCAGTAAATTTAAGAAAAAAGGTATTGTGTGTCCTATTATAGTATTTTGAGTCATTAACTATTGACTTCATAATAACTTTCTCAATCGTTCAATGGGTGAACTAACCGGCAATTATTGTAAATATTACATTTTCATTACATTTTATGGCTAAGCAGAAGAAATAACGCTAATCCCTTGGCAGAGTAAGGACTAGCGCTGATATTAAATTTATTTTTGGGGGTATCGAAAAAGTGCTAAAAAACGCGAAATGAAAGTTTTTTTAGCAATCCTTATTTCGCGTTTTTTTAAGTTCAACAATCGTTGTTATAACAACGTTACAAGAGGTTTTTACCATCGAAAAGTGGGGCGTACTAATCTCTTAATGCACCTCACTTTTCTCCGAACGTGATTCAACATTAAGAGCAAGTCAAAACCCTTCATAGAAGGTACCCAGAATTGAAAAAGTAGTCTCCAATAACAATCCAAAGTAATGGAAAGAAATCAATAGAATTGGTTTTAGTATCTTCTCAATCTTCAAGAGGTCTTACCAGAAGGTGCCTTGGCACCTTATCCCCCTGATAAAGGGTCGAGGTAGAAGTGGTTCTCTTCTAGCCCGAAAGCACTGGGTCCTAAATAACTATTACCAATTTTCTACCAATTGTTTGGCTGAAGACCACAGCCATTCAGGGGCTCTGGTTCGCCCCTAAAGACCCTACATCTATCCGAAAACCATGATAGATTGTTAAGGGATATTTGAGGATTGGTTAACCATTAGTTCCCATTCTATTCCTGTTCTATCAATGGATTCATATCTGTTCTATTCCCGCTCTATCAATAGGTATTACCCGTTCTATTAGTTGATTAAACCTAGTTGCTTAGCATGCATCAAACTTTTTCTATTATTCACCTCTAAGAAGCTCCTTAGCCGTCATTGGATATTATCTGGGATAACCACAAGGGTTGATCAGCAACCCACTCAGATAATGCTCTCAAGAATATCATTAGGGGAAATGATGACAATATTCCTCCAAGTAATCACAAGTAGTGCCTGATCCAATACTATTAACGAAGAAAAATTAAAAAATGATAATAATGTTTATGTATGGAATTTCCATGGGTTCTCCATTCACCTACCCTGTAATCATTTAGAGAAAAAATTATCCATTATTACTGTGACGTTCATATTATACACGTTCAAACATATTTTAGTGGGACTCCTAATAAATTACGACGATTTTGGATACATGGGACTCATAATTCGGTAATTGTTAATGCTAAGTCGTATTATTTTACAGGGGCACTGACTCAAATGTTTAAAAATGCTAAGTGGCGATCATCGGGTAAGGGTAAATACCAGCTTAAAGGATATCAGTACAATAATAGTTTTAGGAAAGGGTATTATAAATTGACTCTTGGTCGGGTAGGTAAGCATTTAGCAATGTATGATTATAAGGGTATCCTGATCTTCATTCGAGGCATACGAGAGTAGGATTCTAATGTGGATTTTAATAGGTCTATTTCGTTTCAGAAGGATTATTTATAGGGGGTCTTAGTGAAACGTAAGACACCTACGTGTGCTATCTGACGGGTAACGTAGATTATATGGGGGGGAATAGGGCAATTTTATATGGGCGGGGGTCTATAGATATGCATCCCAGCTGAATAATAGTTGATACGAGCGCCCCCCGTTGTGCTAGTTAAAATGGAACAATGGGTAGTAAATAATTAGATTCACTAAAATAGGTGTTATTTATTACAAATAACACCTTGAAATTACTTATTTATAAAGAGATAGTATTGTGAAAGTGAATATTAGGTGTTATAATTATAATATAATAAAAAACGATACCTAATGAGGCGATACAAATCGTAAAGCAGCTGGTACTACCTATCAAAGATTCTAATATTTTAAGTCAGATTAAGGATACGTTGTTAAATAATTTTATTTACGGGCGCCGTAACTACACCGTATTCCAAGTCGGGAAAGCCACCTTATTGCGGGTTAGCGATGTACTAGCCCTAAAGTATGCGGATGTATTCGCTAGTGATGGCAGTGTTCAAAGTCATGTGTCGATTCACGATAAGAAGACGGGAAAGCCCCTCGATTTAAAATTGAAGTGCAACACCTGCTCTACTAGACCAGTTCTTTATTCAGACTAGTCAAAAAGGCCATGAAGACCTATTCTTAATTCACCACAAACAAGAAAGAGGTATCTTCATGACCCGAATTAAGAATATCATATCTAATCAGTATCACCAACTCAATTTAGCTGAACGTGGTCGAATTGAAGCCCTAAGGGGCTTAGATTGGTCCATCCGCCAGATTGCCAAGGCTCTTCATCGTAATCCCAGTACGATTTCGCGTGAATTAAGACGGGGGACAACAACACAGATTAACGCTAATACTCGTATCTTCGAACAGTCATATCTGGCGGAAACTGGCGAAGCAGTTTATCGTAAGCACCGGCTAAACAGCTGTTATCGTGGACTCTTTGATCACTGTCAAACCTTCTGTAATGCTTTGGTTACAGCTTTAAAAGCTCGCCCCAGAATGCATAGTGTGGATACTTTTGTTCACCAATTCAAGACTAATTACCCAGGAGTTGTCTGTCCCTCAACACCGACGGTGTATCGATACATTGATGACCAGCGTTTAACTATCCGTAATTCAGACCTACCAGCTAAACTCCGTCGCCGAGTCAAACGTCCCGGAACAAAGCATCACCGAATCAATAAGAAGAATCTGGGCCATTCAATCGAAGAGCGTCCCACTGTGGTTCAAGCACGTCAAGAGCTTGGACACTGGGAAGGTGACTTGGTCAAAGGTAAACGAGTTGAATCTGAGCCAGCATTAATGACTTTGACTGAACGTGTTAGTCGTTTAGAAATCATCGTTAAACTTCCCAATTATCATGCCGACACTTGCTTGAAAGCCCTCCAGAACACCTTATATGACTATGGAACTGAGTACTTTAAAACCATTACTTTTGATAACGGTGCCGAGTTCTCAAGCTTGAGCCAAGTGGCGGGAACGGACATCTACTTTGCCCATCCTTATTCACCATGGGAACGCGGAACCAATGAGAACACTAACGGCCTTTTGCGCGAGTTCTTCCCGAAGGGTAGATCCTTGGTTTTGGCCTCACTCATTGATATTCAGCTGGCTCAGGATACCTTAAACAACCGGCTGCGGCGTTCATTAAACTATCGTTGCCCAGCCGATCTAATGCCTGAACTAGCTTAGCAACTAGACCACTTCTAAGAATAGATTCTTAGTGTTGCACTTGATTTGACAATTGAGGGCTTTTTAAATTTCTAACTTAATTTTACAAACCGGGAACCAAAAAACAAGGCAATTATAAGCGCCGTTCCCTTATTTAGGTGTTTATTTAAAAATTCACCTGAATTGTCAAATCAAGTGCAACACTCACAACCCATTCTTATCAGTTGGTCTAGCTTAGTCGAAATCGGGTAATAAGGACATGGCAGTCTGGTAGCCCAGAACCTTGCGGGGACGAGAGTTAAGGATATCCTGGATGGCCTGAACGTTCACAATACTTAGCTCTTTCATGGACTTACCCTTAGGAATGAACTCACGGATTTCACCATTCAGATGCTCGTTACTGCCACGTTCCCAGGGCGAGTACGGATGAGCAAAATAGACATCCGGTCCCTTGACCTGGGAAAGTTTGGAAAACTCAGAACCGTTGTCAAAAAGCACCGTTTTGAAGTGCTCCGGTCCATAGTCGTCAACAATGTTCTGAAGCGTATTAAGGCAGGTATCGGCGTGGTAATTCGGTATCTTGACAATGATGGCATACCGTTTTGCCCGGTCAATAAGGGTCATTAGTGCTGGTTCACTGGCCTCACGCTTGCCCTTAACCAAGTCGCCTTCCCAATGGCCAGCGACCTGACGTTCTTGGGCCTCTACGGGAAGCTCTTCGATGGATTTCCCGAAGTTACGCTTGTTTAGGCGTTTGTGTGAACGATAACCGGATCTAGCGTGTCGCCGCAGCTTCATGGGTAAATCGCCATTCTTTAATTTCAGGACACCCGCGTCGATATAGCGATAGACAGTGGGCACTGAAGGACACCGGTCGTCCGGGTGATTGACCTGATAATAGTGCACAAAGGTATCTACGCTTAAAAGACGTTGGCGTTTTTTGAGCGCTTTAGTTAGCTGTAGGAAGAATTGTGGTGCCTTGTCAAGCCAGCTCTGGGCGTGACAGGCTTCACGGGCTTTATTGTGTAGTAATTGGGCAGACTCAGCCCAATAGACCAGTGTAGGTCGTCGATTAGGGCCTAGCTGGTGAACGCTCCCTCGTCGAATTTCACGACTGATGGTGCTGGGACTTCGGTGCAACATTTGGGCGATCTGATGGCAAGAACGGCCATCAAATCGCCAGTTCATAATAAGAGTCCGTTCGGCAGATTGGAGTTGTTGGTAATGACTAGTCGTGGTACGCTTAGATTGGGTCATGAAGACACTTCTTTCTTAATTCGTCGTTGATTTAAGAATAGGTCTTCATGGCCTTTTTGGTCCAATTATTTAAGTGGTGCACTTGAATTGTAAATCAGGCATTTAAAAATTCATGCAAAAGCACGGTAGTCATAAGCATGGTAATAGTGATTGCTAAACCATACGCAGCCTCCATTTTTTGTGAGCTACCAAAGAACCAGACTACACTGATTGTTATTATACATAGTATCCAATTAACAGTTGCAATATAAATTTGATTTTTTATATTACTTGGATGTCTAATAACCATTCTAGGTAAAAATTTTAAGCCAATTGCTTCATCGACTAAAGTGTAAGAACCCGTAATCAACGCCTGAGAGGCAATGATTGCAGCGAGTGTGGCTAGCAAAATGCCAACTAGGCGCCAAGGCCCTGGGAGCATTTCATAAAGGGGATTTAAGTTCGATAAGTGCCTGTAAGCAGTGTCACCTGCATGTCTAATTATCCAAGCCCCCTGACCTAAGTAATTTAAAAATAGGGTGCTATATACTAGTGGCCAGGTTACATAAATATTCTTCTTGCCAACGTGACCCATATCGGAATATAAAGCCTCTGCTCCTGTGGTTGCCAAAAAGATACTTCCAAGTATAAAGATTCCCACTTTGTTAACTGGACTGAAGAGTATCTTAATTGCATAATAAGGAGAAATAGCCTTCAATATCATTGGATAATTGATTAGATTAACGATTCCAAAGACAGCCAAAAAGCCAAACCATAAAATCATCACTGGTCCAAAGGATTTCCCAATCACACCTGTTCCAAAACGTTGAATCATAAATAATACGAGTAGAACAACTGTTGTGATAATCAAGACGTTATGTTGAGAATTACTAAACACCACAGGGCCAAGGTGTTGTTTTTTTAATCCCTCAATGGCTGAAGTCACAGTTACTGCAGGAGTTAATGTTCCATCGGCCAAAATAGCCGCCCCACCAATCAAGGCTGGCCAAATTAACCATTTTGAATTTTTTCGAACCAATGCATATAAAGCAAAAATTCCGCCCTCACGCTTATTATCGGCTTGCATTGCAATGACAACATACTTCAACGTTGTAATGATCATTAATGTCCAAAAAATCAACGAGATCGATCCAATCACGTAATCGGGAGAAATATTTCCCATTTTACCGGCGTCACCAATCAATGCATTCATAACATACAATGGTGAAGTGCCAATATCACCGTACACAATTCCTAAAGTAACAAGTGCCCCCGCAAAAGAAACACGTTCTAGTTGCTTATTCATATTTGCTTGCCTCCAACGCTAATTATTGAAATATAGCATTGCAAAATACTAATCCTAAATACGAAGAAAAGCAACTATGCCATATACATCATAATGAAATTACTTTAAAGAAGCTCATAATTTACAATCTACCTTAACATTAAATTTCTTTCGATACCTTATAAAGGTTGTCCGTTTAATTCCTGTATTACGGGCAACATCGACATCACTCATGCCTGCCTGATAAAGTTTAAAAGCATGTTGCAAGCGGGGATCGTCTTGGGTGTATTGGGGTTTACGCCCATGATATTTACCCTGCTGCTTAGCTAAGGCAATCCCTTGCTGCTGGCGCTCAATGATTCGCTTACGTTCACTTTCGGCCTGATACTTATAGAGTTCAATAATCAAGTTGGTCATCAGTTGACGTAAATTTGGGTCAGCAATCCCTGTCATGGACGGCAAATTCAACACATCTAGGGTTGCTCCCTTATTTTGAATGGTGTTCATGATCTGGGTTAAATCCTGGTTGTTTCTGCCTAAGCGATCTAATTCAGTGACCAGGACAATATCACCCTCACGAATATAGGCCAGCATCTTTTGCAGTTCTGGCCGATTAATGTTAGCCCCACTTAATTTATCCGTAAATAATTTATCAACGTCTTTTAAAGCCGCTAACTGTCGATCTAAATGTTGCTCCTTGGAACTCACGCGAGCATAACCGATTTTAGCCATTTTTAGCTCTCCTTTTGGACAGTTCTAATGAACACTTGTAATTCCTAGTATAGCACAGAAACAAGAAAGGCCACTAGGGTATACCCTAGTGGCAAGATGCAGTTTACAGAGAATGGTCTGAAAAACAGTTAGACCAGTAAAACCCCTGAGTTTGGATTTACTCCAACTCAGGGGTTTGCTTTACTTATTAATCTAATAAATCTTTTCGTTTGGTGCTCAATCACTACTTATTTGATGCACACCAGGTAACTGGGTCAAGGTAAAATTAATTTTTCAGTTGGCAAATTACAAGTTTAATCCGAACAAGCCCGGAATCTTTCAATGGCAGTCTGTTGATGATGTATTTTTAATGGTCGTTGATTAATTAGTTCAAGTGCTGCTAGGATCTCATCAGTCGTTACTTGGCTAAAATTGGTCTTTTTCGGGAAGAACCAGCGTAACCGTCTATTAAAATATTCATTGGAACCTCGCTCCCATGGTGAATATGGATGGCAAAAATAAACTTTGATCTGATAATCCTGTTCTAAGGCCTGATAATTGGCAAACTCTTTACCATGATCAACAGTAATGGATTTTACTTGGGGACCGAAGGCCCCCATAAACTTGCCAAAGGCGGTGTTTAGAGCCTTAGCCGTTCTATTAGGGGCTTTGATGGCCCATAGAAGTCGGGTCTTACGTTCTACGAATGTAACCAGACATGATCGTGGCTCACTTCGACTAGAAAGCACCGTATCTACTTCCCAATGACCAAAAGCTAACCGTTGATTAACAGTTGTTGGCCGTTGTTCGATGGAAGTCCCACTTGTAAATTTCCCACGATTTTCGCTCACTCGGTGCTGGCGGACATTCCGATTGGGTAGATCAGTCAATTTGAAGGGGAGCCAGCCACGATTAAGCCAATTATAAATTGACGCAGTGCTCAAGTTATAAGCGGCCGCAATGGTTTCTGGTGACCAGGTTAATCGTAAGTGATTGGTAATTAAAGTCGCTAATGCTGCCGTCAGCATCGAACGACGACCGCAATTCCGCCTTTTGCGATCTGCATCTTGCTGAGCTAATTCTGGATCATAAGGTTTAACCCGGTCCAACTCATAGCTAATCGTAGCTTTGGCGACGCCTAAGGCGTCAGCCATTACTTGGTAAGATTTATTTCCCTCATTGACCAGTTGTGCTAGTGCGCCACGTTGAAAACGTGATAAAGTAGATGTACCCAAAGTAATCACTCCCTATATTGGTTGGAATTAGCTACTACCATTGTAAGTGATTGCTTTGGGCTTTTTAATTTCTGTTCGGATTAATTATAGAATTTGCCTTTTTCAAACAGCTAGACGATACTATAGCTCTTCATCAGCGTAAGCTTGAAAAACTCCAGGAACTCAAAAAAGGGTATCTACAAAAGATGTTTTGCTGATTCTTAATTTGATCAAATTTAGGATCCCATGAAACTCCATGATCTATTTTTATTGTGCTTGGTCAATACTTAATTCACCTGTATAATAGATTACGCAGGAAGGTTTAAGGGCGGTGGCTGTCTTTTCCCTTGTGAGGTGAGGCCCATGGGAACATGGAATAATCTTCAGGAAGGTTTCACAGTCAATGAGCGTCTTCCAGGCACTCTCGTTGATGTTGCTGTTTGGCACGTTTTTAATCGCGCTACTCAGCTATATCGACAAGCACCACAAATAAAAAAGCCGCCCTGCGTAACTTTGGTAGGTTACAGGGTAGCTTAATGCTGTCTTATTAACTTCGCCACCGCCTTTGAAGCGGCTTGCGTAGGAAGTCTTGTTAGCGCAAGGCTTCCTTTTCTGTCTACATTATAGCATGACTATGAAAAATTGGGTAGCAAGGCATTTTCGGCATATTATTTATCTTTGTATTTTTCAAAATAGGTTCAACTAATTCTGTTTCAGCGTTTTTCGTACTTCACCGTATTTGTATATAGTTTTCCAATACCCGTTGTGCTAGTTGAAATGGGACAATTAAAGTACATAAAAAGCCTGGCAGGCTTACACTTTTAAGTATCCTAAACAAAGAAGTGTGAACGATGTCAAGCCAATATTATCTTACTCAACCTACAACTATCGTGCAAGCACCTTGGCAACCCTGGGTTGCGGTTGTAACGCCACTATATCAACGTTATGTTTCCTGCAAAATTCGGCAAAGAAAGAATGCTAATCATGCCAAAATATCAGATGTAACTATCATGGCTTTGATGTGTTGGCAGGTATCACTTGGTATCACTAATCAATGTGCTTTTTATCGTCTGTTAGTTGGGTTAGGGCTGACTGGTTTGCCAGAACGATCTCGTTTTAATCGACGGTGCACAGCTATGGGCTGTCTGCTCCAAACCCTGCGGGTTGGTTTAGTTAAACACTGTTTACCATCAGTGACTTACACCATCATAGATAGTTTTCCAATCCCATTATGCCAATCAATTCGTAATCATCGAGCCAAAGTTTTACGCTCACTTGCTGACATTGGCTATAATGCCACCAAGAAACAATGGTTCTATGGTTTAAAGGGACATTTTCAGGTCACCAATCAAGGCATTGTAGTGGCCTATTCAATTTCAGCTGCTTCAATTCATGATATTCGTTTAGTGCCAGAATTGATTGACCAATACGCTTGCTCACATGTTTTGGCCGATGTTGGCTACCTTAGTCAACCACTAAAAGATCAATTAAAGCAACGACACATTGATTTCTGGACACCCAAACGCCGTAACATGCCCCAATCACGACTGAATAGCACCTTATTGAAGCGCCAAAGGCGCATGATCGAAACTCTATTCTCTAAATGGCAGGTTTTATTTCAGGTTGAACATAATCGGGCCCGATGTCTGCGTGGTTTCAAAAGTCGATTAGAACAACTTTTATTCGTAGATACCTGGCAGCTAATTAACTAGCACAACGGGTAGTTTTCCAATATGTTTATGTCTGCCAACGGACCCACTTAATCTGATACCTACCATTATGATAAACCAATTTACCTATTAACTTAGTCTTGGTGCTTTTTTTCTAAGGTTGCTAATAATGCATCAATCCGTTGTTTAACTTGGGGTCGTTGGGTTGTATCAGTTAACAGTACTAACGTATCACCTTCATGAATCAAGGTGTCACCATGTGGAATCACTTCTTGTTCGCCACGCCGGATTCCAATGAGCAGTGCTTCTTTAGGCCATGGCATGTCTCGGACCATTTTGCCGTTTAAGGGACTGCCAAAGAAAACCGGTATTTCCAAATGATCAGGTCGATGAAGTTGCTGAACAGTTTTAGGCATTGTCATCTGCTTAAGCAATGCTTCATAGATTGGTGCACCGCCTAATAAATCAACAACAAGGTAAGCAGTTAACGATATGACTGCTAATGGCATTAAATGTGTTAAATTGCCAACCATTTCTGTTACCAGCAAGATAGCTGTGAAGGGAGCTTTTCCGATTCCAGCAAAGTAACCGGCCATGGAAAAAATGATTAGGTTCATGATATAGACATGCGATAATAATCCTAATTGATTCATTAAGACGCCATAAACCGCACCAATCACAGCACCTAAAGAAAGAATCGGCAAGAAAATACCGCCAGGTAATCCGGAACCATATGAAATCATTGAAAAGACGAATCGTATAATAAAAATTGCAATTAGTACAAACAAAGGTGGAACATGCTGGCCAAATCCCAAAATTAAGCCATTACCACCACCGAGTAAATTTGGCGAAAAGTAACCAACTAAAATTACCAGCAGAAATGGTACGACACCTTGTATTGGGCGTGGCAAATGTGTCAATTGATGATACCACCTAGGCATAACTAACAAGACCCGTTGATATAAGTAACCAAATAATCCCAAAACAATGCCGAGTAAAATTAAGTGCCAATAATTTGATACTGGTAAACTACGTGAATAACTTAAATGTAACACGGGAACAAGTCCGAAAACATTCAGCGAAATAAAATTTGAACCAATTGCTCCGGCTAATGCTGTTAACCAAACCAGCGGTGAAAAATTATGGTAAATCTCTTCTAAGACAAATAGAGTTCCAGCAATGGGGGCATTAAACGCTGCTGCTAATCCAGCAGCGGCGCCTGATGCAATTAGTAGTCGGCGATCAGTTCCTGATAACTTAAACTCAGAAGCGAAACCTTGACCAACTGACGCACTTAATTGAATCGCTGGTCCTTCTCGTCCGAGAAATAATCCAGGTCCCAATGCCAGAATACCACCGATAAATTTTCGCCAAAGAATTGACCACCAGTGCATTTCCAATTCACCAGCCAATTGACCTTCAACTTGCGGAATTCCAGAACCAGCGATATAAGGTTCTCTCTTGAGAAGTCGAGCCACAATTAACGCTAAACCAAGGTTGATGCCTATCAACAATGCCCATTCCCACCAATTATCCTTCGACAAACGGCGCGATTCGTAAGTATCTATATACCAATCGACTATAGTGCAGCCCTATCTCAATACAATAGCGAAATAAGCTAACAACGGTGCCACTCATTAAACCCACAAGCAGGCCGAGTAAAACAAATCGCAAACGAGTAACGTCAAATTTTTCTTTTACAAGCTGTATCAAATAACTAATCCTCCATTATAACCAATATTATATAATTTAGTACTTAATTAAACTAGGCAATATCTCGATGAAATCTAGTAGTTATTTTTCACAGAGAAGGGGTGTCATACCGCTAAAATGTTTTAGTAGTTTATATGACGAGCCGCATGTTTGAGTAGTAATGGTGCTAATAACGTTGTTAGGATAATGGCAGTGATAATTGCCGAATAGTAATCATCACTGATTAGTTTGGATTGGTAGCCTATTTGAGCGATAATCAAGGCCATTTCCCCACGCGAGACCATCCCTGCACCAACGAGGTAAGCTTCATTCGAACTGAATCCGGCCCATTTAGCCCCACTCCCCGCTCCTAATAGTTTCGTCAGTGTTGCCACAATTGTCAATACGATAATTAATAACAAATCGTGTTCTATGCCAGCTAGTGACATACTTAAACCAATTGAAACGAAGAATACAGGAATGAAAATCGCATAACCGATTGGTTCGATACTTTGATCAACTTCATGAGCTACATGAGTTTGTGCAATCGCAATTCCTGCAAAAAAGGCCCCAATTACTGCACTCAGTCCAATCAGATTTGCAATATATGCCATACCAAAACACAAAATCATCGCCATTATAGTAGGTCCCACTGGATTCAATAATTTGGTGCCTAGTCTAGCGAGGAGAGGGGCGATAAAACGCATCACGAAATAAATTGCGGCAAAGTAAATTAGCTGCTCTAAAAAAGTCAGAGCTAGCGGTATCTGGGTATCCGTACCAGCCTTTGTACCTATTAAACTTACCATAATGCTAAGTAAAACGACAGCTAGCACATCGTCAACCACCGCGGCACCGAGGACTGTTGAACCGCTCTTACTATCAAGTAAATTTAGTTCTTTCATGACAGCAACTGAAATTGAAACCGACGTTGCGGCAAAAATAACGCTCAAAAACAAGCTTTCAAATTGTGTCAAGCCAAAAACAATACCAACTGGATAGATCAGTACCATCGTAATCAAAACTCCTAACAACGCGACAATTATGCTAGGACGCAAATATTTTTTAAGCAATGTAAGATCACTCTCAAGTCCGGCGATAAACATTAAGATGATAACCCCAATCTCTGAAAAAATATGGATGAAATCATTGGCGTGAACCCAATTCAACAACGCAGGGCCAAGAATAATTCCAACAAATAATTGACCGATCACTGCTGGGATACCAACCCTAGAGGCTAGATGGCCAAATAGACTAGTTGTAATCAAGATGATCACCAAGGTACCTAAAAATTCCAAACAAAAACCTCCTCATACAAAAAACGTAAACCCAGATACCTCTTACACACCCCTGAAAGAGAACACCTTGAGCTTACGTCAACTGATTTATTTATTCATGTTTTAATAATACTTCTTATATGCTAGCAAACTAATCAAAAATATTCAAGTAACGATAAGTTGTCACATTTAGTTACTTATTCGAAACACAGACACCGCCAACTTTAAAAGTGATTTCTGAATTTTCTTTATCTGGCAAATTACAAGTTTAATCCGAACAAGCCCGGAAACTTTCAATGGCAGTTTGTTGATGATGGATTTTTAATGGCCGTTGGTTAATAAGTTCAAGCGCTGCCAGGATTTCATCTGTCGTTACCTGGCCAAAGTTAGTCTTTTTCGGGAAGAACCAACGTAACCGTCGATTGAAATATTCATTGGAACCCCGTTCCCATGGTGAATATGGATGGCAAAAATAAACTTTAATTTGATAGTCTTGTTCTATGGATTGATAATCGGCAAACTCTTTACCATGATCAACAGTTATAGATTTCACTTGGGAACCAAAGGTTCCCATAAACTTTTCAAAGGCGCTATTTAAGGCCTTGGCAGTTCGGTTAGGGGCTTTTATGGCCCATAGAAGTCGCGTCTTACGTTCTACAAAAGTGACCAGGCATGCTCGTGACGCTTTCCGGCCAGAAAGCACTGTATCTACTTCCCAATGACCAAAAGCTAACCGCTGATTAACAATTGTTGGTCGTTGTTCAATCGAAGTCCCACTTGTAAATGTGCCACGGTGTTCATTAACTCGACACTGTCGGATATTTCGATTAGGTAGATCAGCTAATTCGAAAGGTAACCAGCCACGATTAAGCCAATTATAAATTGAAGCGGTACCCAAGTTAAAAGCAGTCGCGACCGCTTCTGGTGACCAGGTTAATCGCAAGTGATTGGTAATTAAAGTCACTAATGATGATGTTAGAATCGAATGGCGACCGCAAGCCCGTCTTTTGCGGTCAGCATCTTGTTGGGCCAATTCAGGGTCATAAGGTTTAACCCGGTTCAATTCATAGTGAATGGTAGATTTGGCAACGCCTAAAGCGTCAGCCATATCTTGGTAAGTATGATGACCTTCACTGACTAGTTGTGCTAGCGCGCCACGTTGAAAACTTGATAAAGTAGAGATACCCAAAGTAATCGCTCCTTATAGTTGGTTGGAATTAGCTACTACCATTGTAAGAGATTGCTTTGGGCTTTTTTTAATTTTTGTTCGGATTAATTATAGAATTTACCCATGTAAAAACTTATGACGATCAGAAATTAGGCTAAGAAACTTTGCGAGGTCATCATCGGTAGGTAGTTGCTTAACAAAGTTACGTGCTACTGACCGCTTGTTAATATATTGTTTTTATCGTCCTATTTTTTATTGGCCCGTATTTGAGATTCAGTTAATTTAGACATGATATTTTCTCATTACTTATTTAAGTTAGATACATATTATATGTACGAAGGCATTTCATTTACACAAGATTCTTGACGCTACCAGGCATTTCATTTACACAAGATTCTTGACCTACCTCGTACTCATACGGATCAGCAAACATCGCTAACGTCGTTTTTAAAACTAAGTCATAGACTTGATGCTGTATTTTAGGTAAGGTAGCTAATTGATCTTTAGTCGGGACGACTTTAGTCATGATAATGGCGTAGTGTTCTTCAACCTTTTTTCCATTAACATAGCGCTTATTTGGGGTGGTATTGGTTAAAGCGACTGGCTTAGAGACTAAACCCAGATACTTCGTCAGATTAGCCACTAAATAATCAAATTCTTCATCAGTGATGTAAGCACAATCGGTGCGGGGATAACTAAGGTACTTGGCTTCGTATAAACTCTGAATGGCCGCTAAGGTTTGACTGGCGCTGGCGTGATAACGTTTATTCATGGCACTTTGCAGACTGGATAGCGAGAATAGTTGGGGACTAGCACGTTTTTTAGCCTGGTTTTGAACGCCCTTGATTAAACCAGCCTGTGAGCCTTTCTGAACGTGTTTAGCTTGCATGAATGTCGTTAGCCCTGCTTTGTCTTTAAATCGCTGATAGGGGCTAATTTCGCGACGAATTTTTGCTGATTAGCTACAATTTCCGCATTTAGTTCAAAATAGGGTTCCGGCTTAAAGTTTTTGATTGCCTGGTCTCTTTGATAGACCATACACAAGGCTGGCAGCTATGGGTAACTAATCGAGCACGCTCTACGTACCAAATTTTTATCAATATAAAATACATTATGGGCTACCATTCATACCAATTAACCAGTCGCTAATTTTGTGATTACAAGTGCATGCCCCCATCTTCATGCCGGTTTCGAGTTTGGTGTTGCCGTTGCTTTTTCGTCATTTCCCACTCAGTCTCCTTTAAACCTTGCGCCTGTTTTTGCCGTTCGTAATCTTCATCACGGGCATATAAGGCGGTCATGATTGCGTTACTAAAGGCCGTCTTTAAGTAGTAGCTTGGACTAACTGGCTTGTAATTTAGCGGTTGATAATGTCCAATATTTACTTTTCTATACTGGTCGTCCTTGGCTTGTTGCCCTTTTAACTGCTTTTGGATTTTCTCAATCTGACTGTTCTTAATCATTGGATCGACTTTGCATTCACCCAAAAAGAGTTGTTTAGTGCCATCATGCTTTAAAACCCGTTGTAAGTGATGATTTTCTAACTGATCTAAGCTAAGCTGTCCCGATAAATAAGCTAGTCCTTGTTGATGTTCTTGGGGACTGAACACCTGTGGTGGATTTGCTTGCCACTGTTCAATTGTTTCAGCCTGACATGGCTTTAAAACAGGATCATAGTACATCACGGCTGTGTAGGCTTGTTCCTGTTTAATCATTGGTAATTCATTAAAATTGCCGTTAGGAAAGGCTCTTCTTAAAACTTCCTGGTATTGGGTTTGAATAACTTGCTTAACAGCCATGATTGTTCGCAAATCTTTGACTGCGCGAGTAATCTTTTGCTGCTCGGTTGGTGAATACTTTTCTAGTAGACCTTGATCAACGTGTTCTAGACTTTCTAAGCTATCATCATGAATCATCAGCGTATATTTAAGCTCGATTTTGACTTCCTTTTCTTGTTGCATTAATAACTTCCAGCCAACGTATGGCCGTTTGGTAAAGGTCAATAATTGTCGGATCAATAAATCATCACGAATATTCATTAAACGTTCGTTTAATTCACTGCCTTTGAAAATCGTTTGTTCACTATTAGTTTCTTTAATCAATTCCCGTCGTTCAGCCGCGGTTGTCTGTTCAAAATCAAGCTCTGGATAAAGTTTTTTAGTCGTGCGATCAACTACTTTATTTAAGAGCTCATCTGCTTTTTTTAGTGAACTTTCTTGTTGGTTAATTGTCAATAATTGCTTAGTGACATCTTCACCAACAGCGTGCTTAATTAAGGTACTGTTTTTCCAATTAAATAGCATGCGCCGCTTATCATCTAAACTTTCCAAACTAATATAAGTTTTCAGTTCGTGGCTTAACTCTTTGACCACTTTTTTCTCGTTAAACGAGAAGTGTTTACTTAGGCTATCCAAGTGGCCTTGATTAACTACTTTCTCCTGCATATTTTTATAGCCAGCTTGGGACTTACGATAGTTCTTAACTTGTTGATTAAATGCCTTTCTTTCATGCCGTTTGCTATTGATTCCCTCGTGTTGCATTGGTGTGTCAGCTATTCCCTGTTCCACAAATGATTTTTCACTGATCCGATCAGGAATGCTTTTTTGCTCTAAAGCCTGATTGACACTTGCCGCCCAATTGTGCCGCCATTCAGTTATTTTTTCTTTTTTATCCCAATCAACCAACCAAATTTTTCGGTTTCTCACATTCCCTGCAGGGGTCTTAGTTTTATTACCATGACTATCTAAAATGTATTTGGTTTTTGTTTTCTGTCCCCAAGTACCATCGGGGTTAAATGGGCGATTGGTTAACATCACGTGTGCGTGTGGATTATCTGGGTGATCACGATGAATCGCTACATCGGCTACCATGCCTTGATCAACAAAGTTTTCTTGCACGTATTTAGTTAATAATGTTTTTTGTTCATCTTCACTTAACTCAATTGGTAAAGCCACGTTAAACTCTTTTGCATACCGTGAGTTTGATTTACGATCTTTCTTTTCAACTTCATTCCATAATTGTTCTCGATTACTGGCCCATGCTGGTGCATTTTTTGGCGTCAAAATAAAGCTTTCTGGCATAACCGAGCGGGCATAAAAATAGTGGCGACCTTCCTTATCATCAAATAGCTTTTCACCACTTCGATAAGCGGCACTGGCAATCGCACTTCGTCCTTTACCAGCACTAATATTACTAAAACTCATGTGAAAAATTGCCATGTCGGTCACCACCTTTCTTTGGGTTTATGGGTTTGACTTTGTTGTCGCCATCGGCGACTTCTAATACAGGTTTTAATGGGTTTAGCACAACGTCATCAAAGA
This sequence comes from Levilactobacillus zymae, assembly GCF_032190635.1. Classification (NCBI taxonomy): domain Bacteria; kingdom Bacillati; phylum Bacillota; class Bacilli; order Lactobacillales; family Lactobacillaceae; genus Levilactobacillus; species Levilactobacillus zymae. Next base: position 2,172 of record NZ_JAVLAS010000006.1, on the reverse strand, counting down.
TGACGTGTAAGTGCGCATTGACCTCGTTTTACTTGGTCTTCTGATTCCCCTAAATTTACTTATAGTGTATGCCTTCCGCTTCGCTATTTCAACTTTCATACTTTGACTTAACGTTCTCTGTATGATATAGTGTCGGTGATTATTTCTAATATGATTGGAGGGATCGTTATGTCTCAAAGTAACTTAGAAAAACAAGAAGCTAAATTAAAAGACCTTAATCAAAAAATTAAGGACGAAAAAAATAAGATTGAACAACGGCTAGGTAAACAAATCATCAGTCAAGCCAATTTAGATTATGCTAATTTATCTAATGACAATATCAAGTCCTTATCCAAAAAAGTATCCGAGTTTTTAAAGGAAAAGCCCGTAGATCATTAGTCATAGGAGATGGGGAATTCCATGCCTAATAAATATGAAAAACTAATTGAACAACAAGCGCGTTTAAAACAAAAAATTGAGCGAGAAAATTTTAAATTACGGCAATCTAAATACTACGAAAATCGGCAAGCCCGTAAAGCCCGTTCTCGCCGATTAATTCAAAAAGGGGCTTTACTCGAAAAATACTTTCAAGCTGATAATCTATCGGTTGAACAAACCGAAGAGCTTTTAAACATATTTGCCGATTACGTTAATTCCCATAAGCCGAATAAGCTCAAAAACGATCGGCCTAGTTACTAGGCTGATCGTTTTTATTTTCTGAATCATTCATGAGATTTCTAATTTTTAAATCTGGATTATTTTTAACAAAGTCATTTAGTTGCTTTTAAATGGCGGCTTCAAAGGTAATTTTTGGATTTATCCAAAGAAAGTTACGCAAATTATTTTTGATCACCTGGTCATGATCTCGTCTGTAAACTGACACAAATTTTTGGCTATTATCATAGATCACGACATTATCAGCTTTGAATGCGACTGCTGCTAAATTATGATTTGATTGACTATAACGTTTTTCAACAACTTAATCTGGTACACCGTGCCCACCTTTTTGACCCGTTCATGAACCCGATTAATTGCTACTTTTTTGTTTTTTAACGCCACGTATAAAAGCGTGACCTCAAACCCATTTTGGTGAGCCCGCTCGATTAAATTTAATTGTGCCTTTTCTTGACCAGATAAGGTTGTTTCAACATGAATACTCTGCCCAGCATTTAAAGCCGCGTGGAGTTGTTTTATTTCTTCGCGCATTGCCCTAAAGTTGTCACGATTTTTATGCTAATCGCCACCCATTTTTTGGAGGATTTCATCGGTATTTAATCGTTTGGAGTGAGTAAATAATTCGGGTCTCGCGCGATATAAAGTGCTTTTACCAGCGCCGCTTATCCCAGCCACGATGATGTATCTCTTTGGCTCACTCATGTTAAATCACGAAATGCTTGTCATTGATAATTTGCTCTTGGTGTTTATCTAAGAGGTAAGTGTGTAACGCGTCAAACAGTTTGCGTTTATCAGGATCTGGATTATATGCCGCTTGTTCCCAAATGTCTTGAATATTGACTGCCCAGAGGTCAGCCAACAATTGCTCTATTTTTTCGACTTCTTTGCTGGATTTGGTCATTTAAAAAGCTCCTTTCACATTTCCTTAGTTCAGTCATCGCCAATTCAGCCACTCAAGGTGCCTATTTTTGCTTCTAAGCGATTTTAAAGCGATTTTAATATAATTATGCATGTAACACTTAAAACGGCTTAAATGAGTCCATGTGACGTTCAATTCCAAGAACGTCCATTGTCAGTGTTCTGTTCTTCGGGGTGTTTGGCCGCATATTCTCTAGCCGCTTGTTTATTCCACCAAACGCCAAATAGGTTTTGCATGGTGCCGTACAAGTAGTTTTCAACGTTCTTGATGTGTTTCTCATTGCTTCTAAGAGCGTTAAAGTAGCGCCTCAAGGCTTTAGTCATTAAAGGCTTCAGTTCCTCATCATCAAGTGGAATTATGACGCCAATGTCCTGATGATCCTTTTCAACTCGATATTTAGCATTCAAGATGATACCAATAAACCGGCGCATTTGTTGCGGGGTGCGGCACCAGAAACTAAGTAATTGCACGGCTTCGGGTTCTAAGAAAACGGGTAAGCCACTATCTTCATCAGTTAAGAAATCATTAGCATGGTTCACCAAATCCTTGTTTTGCTTTTCTAGTTCTGCTGGTGAGAATTGGGCTGTGGAAAAGTCCAA
>NZ_JAVLAS010000005.1 GCF_032190635.1 Levilactobacillus zymae | reverse complement strand
CTTTTGAGTATCTATATTGTATCTATTAGTATCTATGTTTTTAGAGTCTTTATATAGATTGCTTTCGATTTTCGAAATTCCGCTCGTAGCAAGGGATTGAGAGCTATTGTCAACGAAGTCATGCGGACTTTCGATTTTCGAAATTCCGCTCGTAGCAAGGGATCCAACGAAGTCATGCGGACTTTCGATTTTCGAAATTCCGCTCGTAGCAAGGGATTTCGACGTTTCTTGTCCATATTCGCCCCTTAAATAGACATCAGTTGCTTTCACATCGAGCTTGGAAAGGTATAAACGATTCGGTTCATTCTTTTTCGTTTTAGGATTAAATCCCATTTGAATTTGTTTTAATAGATTGGCTGTTTGTAATTCTTTTTTAATTTTAACGGCTTTTTCAGTAGCACAGTTAAATAAGTCCTGTAATTCTTGAACGGTAAAAATAAAGTAAACATGATTATCTTCATCAACCCAGTGGTTGCGCAAAGAATACTCGAGCCGATCTTTCAGTACCATATAAGCCAATTTAGCGTCACTGCTTAAATGCTTGTATTGCTCGCCATACATTAATACCTTAGGGAACTGGAAAAATAAGGCTCCATATACATTATCGGCTTCATAGTAATTGAAATTTGTTGATTTTGTCATAATAAAAACTCCCTTTCTTGACTGACACACGCTGTCTCAAAAGAGAGTTGCTAAAACATTCGACTTGCATTACAATACAAATCTGATATGCTCTAACTGAATTACAAGGCGTTCATTTAGCCTTGAGGCTTTGTAATTTACCAGCATGTGTCTGTTTGTGAGTTGCCCAGTCGGCAACTTTTTTTAATTTCTAACAACAAAAATGGACTAAATAGCTTCAGTTAGCTACTTAGTCCATTGACTTTAATTTGTTTTTAACTATCCTTAACTTGTCCTTTGGGACTGGTTTGCGGTATAATTAACTTACAAATTAAGAACAATGTTCAGTCGATTTAGACCGGCAAGTTAAAATCGACTGAATCTAAGTAGCTGTCGTGTAGCTACTTGCTAAACCCAAAATCCCTGATTCCTCATGAATCGGGGATTTTTCTGTTTAGCTTGATCTCTTTATTCGGTTGTTAAATTAGTCATAGTCTAGCATAGCGCTTACCTATCGGCAACTTTATTCTGTCTTGTATACTTTACAAGCCCCCATCGGTCCGTTGAGTCCGTTGATCAGATACAAGGTCTTCGTATCAGTTATTGCTATCAACTATTTGTGATTTCATCATTTTCCCCACTCAATTATTCTTGAAAGTCTCTATAAGCATTTTCTATTATGGTATCTAATAAGGTTGATCTTGATTTTGCGTTCAACTGATTAACCATTTCATCTAAACGATCAATATTCTTTTGTTGAATTGAGAAGCTTGTCTTTACTTTTCGTTCCCAATTCAATTTTTCGTTAAGTGCATCTTTTTGCTGAATGTCTCTAGCCACTTGGTAATCGTTGTTGGTACTTGAAAACTTTTCAAATTTGTTTGCCATAAGTTAATCATTCCCCTGTTTTTGGATTTCTGAAAACACGTCACTTAATAGTTTGAGAAATGGCTCTTGTTCATGCAACTTGTCATTCTGGGTTGCATATTCTAGTATGCCCTCCTTTGCAAGCATACTAGCGTTAACTAATTCCTTTTCTGGGATAACCCCAATGACATTATCTATATGTTTGAGTGCTGATAAAAATTCGTGAGAAGAATTAGTATTGTGTTTGATTCGATTGCCTAAAAAGAATACGTTGGCAGTAATATATGATTTACCACTAACTGGATCAACAACTTCATCTTGTAAAGTTCCCACACTTTGCAATACTTTTGTATGACTTTCATACCCAAATCGACTTGGTTCCATTGGAGAAATGATTTTATCGGCTACAGCTACACCATTTTTGCTTAACAGGTTCCAAGCTGGTGGCAAGTCGATAATTATGTAGTCATATTTTTGATTCAGTTCTTGCGCATTTTTAACAAACCACATAAATAATAGCAATTCTCTATTTGGTTTTGAGGCTAAACGATCTGCTACTTCTTCCAGGTTGCTAGTTGATGGAATTATCGCGATATTATCCTGAACTTGTGTCTCAATTAACCCGGAGCTTGGTTTTTCTAGGACATCTGCAATGGTGGGCTTTCCACTGAAATTAAAATGTTCATTTTCAAAAGTGCCCGTCAAACTCTTCTGTGCGTCCAAATCGATCATCAAAACTTTTTGATCTTGTGTTTGTAAAAATTTGGCGAACTGAAATGCCATTGTGGTTTTACCAACGCCACCTTTGATAGCCATAAAACTGATTACTTGCATAACACACTTTCCTCCTAACATATAAAGATAAAGGTAATACTTAACAAATACCTTATTCTTCTACATAATACGACTTTAAGAACACAAAATCAAGATAAAAGTAGTACTAACGGAATACATAAAACGCATAAAGGTATTTATTTGGTGGTATAAATAGGTTTCAACAATTAGTCATACTGCTCCTATACTGAAATTTGGTACCAAAATCATTAGATTTTGTGTCATAATGATAAAAATCAGAATAGGAGTTTTTTTATGAAATATTATTCAGATGAATTTAAAAACAACATCGTTAAGCTTTATCACAATGAAAATCGTTCAAAGAAATCCTTAGCCAATGAATATGGGGTTCATCCAACCACCATCAGTCATTGGATCAAGCGGGCCAAATTAGTTGAACTACCTGACGGTGGCGTAACAAGTGTTGAAGCCTTCAAGCAACTACAGAAAGAAAACCAGCAGTTAAAAGAAGAAAATGAAATTTTAAAAGCAGCGGCGGTGTTACTGGGAAGGCATTAGGTAAAGTTAAAGCCATAGACTTTATCAACGAACAATTATGTAAACACCGCCTCTGGATAATCTTGAAAGCCTTAGGGCTTTCTAAAAGTACGTATTATCATTGGAAACACTATCAGACAAGTCGTCATGATAAACAAGATACGATTTTAAAAAGCCAGATCTTTGAAATTTGGAAAAATAATTATAAAGCCTATGGGTACCCTCGGATCACAATTGCCATGAGAAGACTTGGTGTAGTCATTGGCCCCAATCGTGTCTACCGATTAATGCAGGAGTTAGGCATTCGATCACTAATGGGGCGGCGTTTTAAGAAGCCAGGCACCCATGTAGATTATTCTCAACGGCCTAACTTGATTAAGAACCATCTAATCGGAACTATTTGGCGTGCTGACATAACCTACCTAGAACTAAGACCAGGCACTTGGGTTTATCTAAGTACCATCTTTGACCAAGCTAGTAAGCAAATCATCGCTTTCAACATTGGCAAGGAGATGGCATCGAAACTGATTATTAAGACATTGTTGCAAGCCTTGAGCAGGGCTTCTAAGCCAACCTTTTTGCACTCTGATATGGGTTCACAATACACCAGTATTGCTTATGAAGGCCTGTTAAAGCGGCACCTGATTAGGCATTCATATTCCAAACAAGGTTATCCATATGATAACGGTCCGCTCGAAGCTTTCCATTCGCTACTTAAACGAGAATTTATTTTTCAAACACGTTTTACTAGTTTTGAGGACTTAGAACGTGTTTAGAATCTTTTCAAGAGTATTCGCAGGAAGGCTAAGCTAATCATCATCTTACTGGTGTTCAGCTTTCGCTCACAATTGCGCCAGAGGCGCCGATATTTTCCTAGCCAGCTAAAACTGCGTTCGATAACCCAGCGTTGCGGGGTCACTTGACCGTGCCTAAGGTCACTCTGTTTAGCAATAATGACTTCAGCGTTAATCATTGCCTGAACTGATTGAGCGAAGTTGTTACCAGTATAACCACCATCGGCCATTACTCGTTGAACCAGGTCAAACTGTGATTTGTTTAACGCCAGTAGCGCATTGGCGCCATCACGCTCAGAAACATTGGCGGTTGTCACATGGACTGCCATCGGCAGCCCATTGATATCTACAGCAAGATGGCGCTTAATCCCACTCACCTTTTTACCACCATCGTAGCCGCTACTTTCAGCAGGATCGGTATTCTTGACACTTTGAGCATCTAGAATGATGAACGATGTATAAACTGAACGCTTCTGAGCCAACCGATGTTGGCTGACAATTTTTTTAAAACCTTATCCAGAGGAGTGATACCAGCAGGAGATGGCGTTTTAGTCCAAAGTAACCAGTAATAATAGACGGTTTCCCATTTAGGAAAATCGCTGGGTAAATCGCGCCAAACGCACCCATTTTTCAAGGTATAAAGCAGGGCACAAAAGATATCATATAAATCAACCTTTCTTGGCTTAGTCCGCTTACGTATGCCTTCTAGATCTGTCCGGATTAGTTCAAATTGTTCACGAGAGATGTCGCTACTATAATGGTGTGCAAAGCTTTTCATGGATTAAAAACTCCTGTTTTTGATCTAATTTAACTAAAATCAAATCGAATGTCAAAGTATCCAAACACGTTCTTAGTCCTCAGAGTTGAAAATTACATTAACTGGTATAACACCGAAAGAATTAGGATAAACGGCTAATTTTTTTAGTACCAAAACTTGACGTAGGAGCATACCTATTATCTGTTAACATTAAATTTCTTTCAATACCTTATAAAGGTTGTCCGTTTAATTCCTGTATTACGGGCAACATCGACATCACTCATGCCCCTCATTTTGAATGGTATTCATAATCTTAGTTAAATCCTGATTGTTTCTGTCTAACTAATCTAGTTTGTATTCAAACTATCAGCTAATTGCTGGGCAGCCAACAACATTAAATCCTTAATTTGTTCTGGTGACTCAGGCTGATCTTGGCCTAACCAGACACGTAGAATATTGGTAAAACCACCTAGTTGAAAAGCCATCACATAATTCACTTGGGTAGGAGTGCCCTGAACATGCCAAGGAGCTGCAAACTGTTGATAACGGGGGATTGCTTTTTGCTGCCAAATTTCATTCATGTGATCAAATAAGCCTTGGCGGATCAATAATTGAATTAAATCTCGTTTTTGCCACCAAAAATTTAAAAAAATGTCAAAAGTAGTTTTTAACATCATTTCCCCTACCTGTGGTTTCTGCTGGAGCAATTGTTCAAAGTACTGGTCGAACAACTGATCACACAAGTAATTAATAACCGCTTCTTTATTTTTAAAAGAATGATAGAACGTTTTTCGCGATAATTCAGCGGTTTGGGCAATTTCAGTAATAGAAATATCCTGAAAGTTCTCTTTCGTCATTAAATTTATAAGGGCGTCACATAACCATTGCTTAGACTGCTCAACCATACGCTGCTTTCCGTTCATTTTATTAACATCTCCTCTACTATCGGTAACAAATTATAGCAATCTGTAGCACTTAGCCAATAAGGATTGTTTTTATGGTAGATTGTAAAATTAATCCGAACGCTGTTCGGACAAAAAAGATCAGCTTCCTTTAAAATGGTGTTTACCACAAACCCATCTTTTAGGAGCTGATCTTTTGTCTAGTATAACCTATTCCGAACGAATTAAAATCGAAACCTTTTGTGAACTAGGGCTGTCCAATATCCAAATGGGCGTTCGGCTGAACCGATCACCGTCAACAATTTCTTATGAATTATCTCGATGTCAACCTTATCAGGCTGAATTAGCACAAACAGATGCCGAATACAAGCGATCACGATGTGGTCGGAAAACTAAGCTGAGCGATGAGTTAAAGCAAAAAATTCTCAACCATTTACGTCTAAGCTGGTCACCAGGAATGATTGCTCACGAATTTAAACTAGCTACTAAATCTATTTATAATTGGCTAAATCAGGGGAGAATTGATTTCTCCTTGAATGATCTACCTGAACATGGCGTACGCCAACGGCGTAACGTTGACCAACGATCCAAATATAATCAATCTTTGGGGCGATCAATTGAACAGCGTCCCATGATGATTAATCAACGTAATCGCATCGGCGATTTTGAACTAGATACAGTCGTTGGTCCTCGTGGGCATAGTAAGGCAGTTTTATTAACTTTAATCGATCGAAAATCACGGTTCCTTTGGGCATACCGGTTAAAAGATCGAACGACAGCGAGTGTTAATGAAGCACTGACTAAGTTCCTAACAACTTTTAATGGACCGGTGCACAGTTTTACTGTGGACCGTGGTACTGAGTTTAGTGGGCTAGTATCATTTGAATCACAATATGGTATTAAGACCTATTACTGTCATGCTTATACGCCAGCTGAACGTGGTAGTAATGAACGCTTTAATCGGAATTTACGTTATTTTTATCCTAAGGGGACTCGTTTTGAGCACATTAGTGCTCAAGATTTAACGACGACGTTACTCCAAATTAACCAGCGACCGCTTAAAATACTCGACTGGCAAACACCGTATCAGGTTATGCTGACCAATTTGTCCAAAAATTCGGATTAAATTTGCAATCTACCTTATGCTTAGGACTAATTATACTAAAAGTCGCAAATAAAGGTAACAAATGTTTCCTTTGTATTCATCTGTTACCGAAAGGAGCGTTTGATAGATGTCAAAAGCTACTAAAATTATCAGTTTTATCGGGTTAACCATTGCGATGTTTATGGGCACCTTAGACAGTACTATCGTCAACATTGCTTTACCCAAAATTATGAGCCATTTCAATGCCAGTCTAACTGATACAAGTTGGGTTGCCACTATCTATATGTTAGCCTTAGCCGTGTTTATGATCACTGGTTCAAAGATTGCCGATCGTTATGGTCGTAAAAAAATTATGTTATTAGGATTAGCCTTATTTGGCAGCTTTTCTGCGGCTTGTATGCTGGCAACGTCGTTACCAGAATTGATTGTTTTTCGATTTTTTCAAGGATTAGGCGGTGCCATTATTACCCCGATTGTCTTACCAATGGGAATTGAAATATTTGGCAAAGCGTATATGTCTAAAATTGCTAGTGCTGTGGGAGCGGTAACGGCTTTAGCCGCTGCCGGAGGGCCACCGATTGGTGGTGTGATTATTGAATATGCTTCTTGGCGCTGGGTATTTGGCATTAATGTCCCCTTAACCATTGTAGCCTTTCTAATTATAGCTATGGGGGTAAGAGAATCATATGACGAATCCTTGGCGGGGAGAATTGATTTACCAGGAACGATTCTTTTAACACTAGGCTTGGGTGGCCTAACCTTTGGCCTACTAGAAGGCCGCCAATATGGTTGGCAATCAGGTATCATCTTAGGAACACTCATTGGCGGCGTATTAGCTATTGGATTATTCATCTTTATCGAAAGTAAAGTCAAACACCCACTACTTGAATTAGATTTGTTCCGTGAAAAAACCCTAACTGCTTCTAGTTTAGTTTACTTTTTAACCGGCTTTGCATTAGTTAGCCCCACCCTGATTTTAAATTACTTTTTACAAGACGTTCTGAACGATACAGCATTACATGCAGCCCTAATTATTATTCCAGTTTCCTTAACAATCATGGTAGCGATGCCTTTGGGAACTAAGTTATTTGATCAAGTTGGCGCAGTTCCGGTTACTTTGATTGGACTCTTAGTCATGGCAGCTAGTTTACTACTCTTGTCGTTTATCACTACCACAACGCCTAAAGCTGTTGTCATTACTTTTCTGGTGATTAACGGTGTTGGTTTTGGGTTCTCTTCGGTTTCGTTAGTGGCCTCGGTTAAGCATTTGCCAAAAAATAAAAGTGGGATTGGTTCGGGAATTGTTAACGCAGCGCGCCAAATTGGCACCTGCTTAGGAATTGCAATTCTAGTAACGGTCCTTGATAATAATGTCAATACAGCTAAGCAGCATATTCATCAAGATGCCATTCAAATTGTTGATCGACAGCAATTATCACCAAAAGTAAATAAAGTGGCTCATCAACAATTGAATAGCCTATTTTCCACTACTGGATCAGCCAAATTGACAACTAAAAACAAACAGACGAACCTAAGACGTGCCCTTAAACAAGCGGCCAAATCTCAAGTTGATTTACCACAGCCCCAAAAGGAAACCGATCTTCACCAGGTCTATCAAGCCCAGAAGAAGCTAGCACTAGCTACTGACAACTTAAAAGCGGGCAACCAGCAACTAGCACTTACCTTAACCAAGTTAGAAAATCAAAATACCGCTATATCTAAACTATCAGTAGCTTCTCAAAAAATTAATTTGGGTAATCAGAAAATAAGCAAGGGCCAGAAAAAATTGTTAGTAGGTCTCAAACAATTGGCACAAAAAGAAGCTTTAACGACAGCTTTGAGAAAAATTAAGCATACTAAGAATCGACAAATCAGCCAGGCCTTCAGTCATACCTACTTAGTAGGAGCGGTGATTGTCTTGATTCTGTCGCCGATTGCTTTGTTGACAGATCGTAAGCCATTAAAAAGTTGACCGGTGGGCGTAGTTGAATTGGTTTACGCCCACAATGTTGTTTATGCTTTCGATAGTGGCATTGGTAATCAATAATCGTACCGCCAGCGTCAAGAAACCGATAAATACGATACACAGTTTCAGCACTCCGATGGAGCGCTGGGGCCACTAGATAAGCCTTTTTACCGAGTTTCCAAAAAGAATAAATTGTGGCAAGTTCGTCTATGGTAAGATGAGTATAGGTCATTTGTGATCAGCCTTTCTTTTGATTTTGACACTCAAAAGTCTATCACAAATGGCTTTTTAAATTTCTAACTTAATTTTACAAACCGGGTCTAATATAGTTGTAGATAATTCAAACTATAACCTGTTTTTTTCTTTAATATACTGAGCTATATTATCTGGGTCCGGATATATGAATTTTCTATTTATACCAATATTATCTAGCTCTTCTAGAATTTTCCCCTTATTTTTTATAGTAATTTCATATTCATAATCAATTTTTTGAACTACATTTGCTACAACATTTATATTAAACATTGGGCTACTTTTATGAGCTTAAAATGTGGCCCATACCAACGTGGAATAATAGTTGGTACGGGCCATTAAGTTATTTCATCAGGTCATCAAACGTTTGATTAACCGTCTCTTGATCACGATTGTTCGTAAATGCTTTAACTGGTTGTAAGTCACTTAAATCATTGGCAACTTCCTTTGTCGCATAAATCATAACTGGGGTACGCTTCGCAAACTGGGTTTGGACTAACGCCACATTACCAACTACCGGGGTGCCCTTCGTCTTTTCGGTAATCCGCCACTTATACAACTTTTTTGTATTCAAAACATGTTTTGCCCGCTCATCAGGATCATGCACAATATGATAGGCCATTAACACATTATCAGCCATGTTGATTCCTCCTATTTTGGCCATCGGTCATTCCTTAATATCTTTAGTATACGTGCTGAACCCTCAGATTAGCAATTATTTGAACCAAGCCACCAATCGATCAAACCAAGTTTGGTGATGACCAGTTTGGGTCATCTTAACTACTTTAGTAACCGTTGGCTTGGATGGTGTTCATAATCTTAGTTAAGTCTTGATTATTCCGTCCCAAGCGATCTAATTCCGTGACCATTACAATATCACCCTCACGAATATAGGCCAGCATTTTTTGCAGTTCTGGCCGATTAGTGTTAGCCCCACTTAATTTATCCGTAAATAATTTATCAACGTCTTTTAAAGCCGCTAACTGTCGATCTAAATGTTGCTCCTTGGAACTCACACGCGCATAACCGATTTTAGCCATTTCCAATTCTCCTTTTGGACAGTTCTAATGAACACTTGTAATGCCTAGTATAGCACAGAAATAAAAAAGACCACTAGGGTATACCCTAGTGGCCACTTTGATTTTCTACTTACTAATTTCAACTTTCAAAAAGCTTATTTTATTTTGTTGGCTAAATTGGTATTGATCAAAGCCATGAAGCGCAAATAATTTACCATTCCTTTTGCGACCGGCAACAACCCATTCAGTCTTGTATTCATCGTTATTAGGACTGATACAACATAAATGGCGTAGTTCCTGATTATCTTTAAAAAAGTTCTCAAAGAAACTAGCAATCTTAGCTGTATTATCAGCAACAACCCCATTAGCTCCCTCAACAACAGCATCATTGGAAAATAAATTGATGATTTCGTTTAATGCTTGGTGATCACTAGAAGCTAAATCTGATAGTTTAAAGTAATGTTCAATTATTTCTAATTTTTGGTTCATAGCAGTTCCTTCTTTCAATTGTTTAGTATATACTAAACAATTGAAAAGTAAATTATCTTAATGGGAAGTGACAAGAAGGTGACAGATACTGTTTTTACTAACGCTGACATCGACAAATTAACCCTTACTCAAATATTGAAATCACTAAGTGACCCCACTCGGATAAAAATTGTATCCACACTATTTAAAGAAAACCAAGAATGTTCCTGTGAAATTTTTAGTGACCTAGGCAAGAAAAGCAACTTGTCACAACATTATAGGAATCTACGACTAAATGGTTTAATCTCAATTAGACATTCAGGTGTTCATAGTTATCTAACCTTACGACAAGCAGAATTGAATCGACGATTCCCTCATTTATTAAAGACTATCGTTTTTGATTATCAATTAGGAAACTAGTTTAACCTCCGCAGGTTAACGCATAGCCTTCATTTATTTATTGTTTTATTTATATATCGAGTTAACTTTATTTGACTGATCATAGACGAAAAAGTGTGCCTTTCCACATATTTTTTACCGAACGTGGTTGTTAAATGTTTGTTTAGCTCTTTTACTTCTTTATCTTTTGGAGAAAAATCAATTTTTTTGCTTTCTATTTCCGATTCGATTAGTTGTTTTTGTTTGTCATCGCTATACTGTACTATAGAATTAAAATAGTCATCGATCGTAAATGTACCTGTAGCATGTCGTTTTTGATAGTTAACGACATTACCTACTTTTTCTCTAAGGCTATTGGCAAAATAATAATAGTAATATAAATCCTTTATTTTAGAAATTTCAGGATAAATTACAAATCCCCTACCACCATCTAAAGACATGCCTGTTAAAGGATTCATTACATCTTGTTGATTATATTTTAATGAAACAGAAGACCAGAATATTTGGGGATTGGGTAAGTTTACGCTAAAGCTTTCAACCTGTATAGAAGTTTCTTGGTCTTCCCTTTCTTCTATCTCAATGCAAAAATTGGGATCTATATTATAAACAAACTTTTCTGGGTCACCATCATGCCATGACCAATTACAAATGTCATCTAATAAGTACGGGAAACGATCTTTGGGTTTTAAATCGAGGTGGAAATGTTTCTGCCACAATTTTTCCATAGTTTTGTAAGGAGGAACAGATTGAAATCCAAAATCAGAATCTTTATCTCTGAAGAATATAGTCCCCTTGCTAATTGGCCTTCCCTTTCCCTTAAAATCGTCTGCTAAATAAAAGGGGACTTGATCACTATCTTTGATTGTAAGAATATTCACTATTTTGCCATCAACAGGTAGTTTATTGAATATAACGTTTGGAATGGAATCATTGGCAAAATGAACGTGTGTTAAAAAATCGGTGATCATTTGTTGGTTCTTTTGGTTTTTATCTTCATCAGTTATGCCAACAACGTGTTTACTATCATCGATTCCATATATCAAATAGCAATCTTTATGGTGAGCTGTGTTAGCAAAACTTAGAATATCTTTTAGAAGTTCACTATTTGTGTTCTCCCAGCGTTCTTTAAAATCGTAAGTGTCAGTTTCGTGTTGATTTGATTTCAGAATTTCAGATAGTTCAGATATGTTCATGTTTTGCCTCCATAATAATAACCCTTTGTAATTACTTACATGCTTGGTAGATTCCTAGTTTGCCTGTATAATTAAAGTTTGTAGAGAAGTTAAGGCGGTGGCTATTTCCGATCGGAGGTGGTGCTTATGGTGTTAAACCCTTAAAGCCCATAAATCCTAACGAAAGGAGTAGCCTAAGTGTCCGTTGCGGACGCTTTACAATTAATGCTAGCTTTCGGTACATTTATCGTGGCCTTAATCGCATTAATTGTTGAGCTGATCAAAAGTCAGCAAAAAAATAATCCGTCTTAGCTTTTGGCAGGGCTAACGGATTATTTAATCTATTATTAAACTTTGCCACCGTCTTAAACGGTTCTACATGGGAAGTCCTGTTCTAGCGGGGCTTCCTTTTTCTGTCTACATTATAGCATGCCTATAACGGACTTGCGACTATTTTAAGTGTAGTTTCTCAAAGGCTAGAGAAACAATTGTTCGTTTTTGAAAATATGTAGGAGCAACGGCCTAAGAACCATATATAGTGGTATAATATGTGATGAAAAAACTACATGTAGTGTTTGGAAGGTGCAATTCTTGGTTCAAGAGAAACACAACAAACTATTGAGCGCAATAATTTCGATTGGTCTTTTAAGCTTTTTAGGAATAGTGGTTGAAACAGCGTTAAACATAACCTTCCCACAATTAACAACGTATTTTTCTATACCTATCAGTCAAGTTCAATGGTTGACTACTGGATATATGCTAGTCTCAACTAGTTTGATTCCATTGGGTTCATTCTTTTTAAGACGGTTTCGTGTGGTAACTTTATTTAGAGTTTCGTGCTTAAGCTTTTTAGTCGGTACGTTGATTGCAAGCTTTTCCAACAGCTTTAATTTAGTTTTGCTAGGCCGCTTATGTCAAGGCATTGCTGATGGAATCGCGTTACCGTTGATGTTTGCTGTCGTACTAGATCAAGTGCCAAAGAAAAAAGTTGGCACTTTTATGGGGATAGGTAGCTTAGTTATTGCCTTTGCACCAGCAGTGGGGCCCATATATGGTGGCATAATTCAGGACACATTAAATTGGCATTTTCTATTTATAATTTTAATACCAATTATTATGGTTACCTGGCTGCTTGGTGAGCTTAGCATTGAACAAAGTTCACCGGTTCATTACGTTCCCTTTGATGTCCGTGGGGGCATTTTCTTGGCCATTTTTTTGACAACGACGTTGATGTTTATTGCTAACTTGACTGCTAACAGTAGCTCTTTTAAATTGTATTTGTTTTTACTAGGAACAGCTTTTTTTAGTGGCTTACTTTTCCTTCTTAATGAGAAGCATAAGAGCCATAAATTATTGGAATTAAGTCTCTTTAAAAACAAACGCTTTTTGCAGTTGTTAAGTGCTTTTTTTCTATTGCAATTCAGTTCTTTGAGTATGTCATACTTAATCCCTAATGTGCTACAAATACTTTTTGCCCAGTCACCTGGTTTGGTAGGTTTTCTAATTGCTCCTGCCGCTGTGATTGATGCAGTGCTATCGGTGGTTGCTGGTATTATTTACGATAAAACTGCACCCCGCTTACCCATTATAAGTGGCTGTATAATCATTGGACTGACCTTTTTGGGCGCCAACCTATTTACACCAAGTATTGGCGGGCTGGTTTTAATATATATGCTTTTTATGGTGGGATTGAGCTTTAGCTACAGTAACATCATGACCTATAGTTTGTCTCAATTACCTGCTGGGTTAGTAAATGATGGTAATTCGATTTATATGACGGTTCAAGCTTATTCAGGAGCAGTTGGAATTGCAATATCGTCCTCTATTGTTTCTTTATTGCAGAAACAACAAGGGAGTGTAATTTCAGGGACAAAATGGGGGTTAGCAATCAATTTCTTGATTTTGTTTTTTGTTGCCGTATTCACAATTTCTCTATGCTTGATAGCTTTACGAAATAAAGTAATTAAAGGAGATAAAGAGTAATGAGTTTAGATGATATAAAATCATTTTCTAAAGAAAATATGGCCTTTGATCCAACTGGGCATGATTTTCTTCATGCCCAAAGAGTGGCTAAGTTAGCTCAAAAAATATATACAGAAGATTTTAAAAAAGATGAAACTGATATTGGTCTGTATGTTGTGAAAGCAGCTAGCTATTTGCATGACACCATAGACGAAAAAGTCACTGCAGATAAAAAGAATAGACTGAGAGAAGTACGAATTATACTTAGCCATGAGAATATTGCAACTCCGGCTAGAGAAGACATTTTAGATATTATCCAACATATGTCATATTCTGACAACATTGAACACCATTACCAGCTTTCTAACGAAGGTAAATGTGTTCAGGACGCTGATAGACTTGATGCACTAGGTGCAATCGGCATAGCACGTGCATTTGCTTACGGCGGGCACGCTGGACAGGAAATATACGATCCCAAAATATCAGTGAAGGAAATCAAAACACACGATGATTATCGCCATCACAAAAGTACAACCATCAATCACTTTTATGAAAAGCTACTGAAATTAGCAAGTTCAATGAATACCAGAATGGGAAAGCAAGAAGCCAGTCGTCGAACAAAGTATATGCGTGATTTCTTATCTGAATTCCAAATGGAAACAGGTGTAAAAGATGAGACATAATGAGTATCTATTAGATAAATCGTATTTCGAAAAAGTCGCTGCGCTTTTTAATAAAGGACAGTCTGATCCCCAAAAAATCCTGTCGTAGAGCACGCTGTGATTAACAGTTTGGATTTTATAGACTATTTATGTGAACACTACGAAGTGTACTTTATACCCAAGCCCAAAAGTATCGATCGTAAAGTCCTTAAACATTTATCAAAAACTTGTACAATATTAGATGTTTCTAGGAAAGAATTAGCAGGCGTTGATACACCTAACTTGATAAAGAAAATTGTCGGACAGGACACGTTTGCAATTATTGATATTGGTGGGTATTTTGTACCAAGATTAAGTGACATTCAGAAACAGTTTAAAGGTCAATTGGTTAAAATAATCGAGGATACGGAAAATGGCTACCAAAAGTATGAAGATAAGCTGTCCAATAATTCAATATCAGTCCCAATACTATCAGTGGCAAGAAGTTCTTTAAAAATTGAGGAAGATTTTTTGGTTGGACATGAGATTGTAGTCAAATCCGAAATCTTTTTAGCAGATTATGGAACGACGCTTTTAGGCAAGAAAGTACTAGTTATTGGCTATGGTAAAGTTGGCTCCAGTATAGCGGGTAATTTAAGAAAACGTGGTGCAATAGTCACAGTTTCTGATAAAAGGGCAATACGATTAGCTAACGCATTAGCCCATGGGTACCAAATAACTAATGATATATATACTGAGCTAATTGACGTTGATATTGTGTATATAGCTAATGGAGAGAAGTCTATTGATACTCTTCAACTAAAAAAATTGGATTTGAAACATACTTTATATAGCTTTTCTGTAACTTCAGCGGACGATACTTTTAAAAATAGTCAAATGATCAACAAATTACCCCGCTATGGACACAATGGTGGGTATAAAATTTTAAAAACTAAAAGCAATAGGACTATTATTCTAGCAAATTCAGGGGACGCAATTAATTTCACATACTCTATATCAACATTAGCTTCCTACGTTCAATTAACACAGGCTGAAATGGCAGTTATACTACAAAAAGACATTTCAGGTGAAGAAAATCAGGGAATTGTTGAATTAAATGAAAACGACAGAGAAAAAATTGCTAAAGAATGGTTGGTAGAGATATTCAAATTTGTTAAAAGTTGAATTAAATGAAAAAAGCTTAAAGAATTATACAAATAAGCTCTGGTTGCTACCGACAAAGAGATTCTAAGCTGCTTTTAGTTGCTGCTAAACTTTGATCGTAGTATTAAACAAAAATACCTTATTAAGCGCAACTTTCACTGAAACAGTTGATAACAATATTAAGATGAAATTTGGTTTCCTCGTCAAAGTTTCTGTATAATAGATTAAGCAGGAAGTTTTAAGGGCGGTGGCTGTCTTTTCCCTTGCGAGGTGAGGCCCATGGGAACATGGAATAATCTTCAGGAAGGTTTCACAGTCAATGAGCGTCTTCCAGGCACTCTCGTTGATGTTGCTGTTTGGCACGTTTTTAATCGCGCTACTCAGCTATATCGACAAGCACCACAAATAAAAAAGCCGCCCCGATTATAACTTTGGCGAGTTACGGGACGACATTAATATAGTTTTGTAATTATGCCACCGCCTTTGAAGCGGCTTGCGTGGGAAGCCCTGTTTTCGGCGGGGCTTCCTTTTCTGTTTCCATTATAGCATGCCCTTTAAAAACTGGCTAACGTTTTAGACTTTGATCGGGTTCAGAATCTGGTTGTTTAATTTCTGGATTCTTTTTAGCAAATGCTTGCAGTTGCTTTTGTGTTCGCTCACTGATTTCATGGTGTACATCATTTAATTTATTTTTTAGTTCTGATTTTTGTTGTGGATTAGTTGCTTGCTGAACTTGTTGTTGCAAGCCTTGATAGGACTTATTAAGATCATGGGCTGATAGCTTTTTTAGATCATGCGCAGGCTCTTTTGGGGCTTCTTGTAAGCCTAATTGTTTGGTTAAGCCATCGCTAAGTTCAATCACTTTGTTGCTAACTTGCTGGATTTCACTTAAAGCACTATGGATCACGGCTTTATCTTTAGCCCAGGTGGCCACGTAACCGAGTGAGTAGTTGCTGGTATCAACGCCAATATTTTGCATGGCAACATATGCGACCGCTTCGGCCTGGGTTTCCTGATAGGCTCGTGGCCGATCTTTAAAGGCTGATTTTATGCCGTGTAGCTGGCTATGCGCATATTCGTGGTATAACGTCTTTAGTTTCAAAGCATTGTCAGGCTCATCGCCACCAATGACGATTTCATTAGTGCTGGGTTGAAAATACCCCTTAGCCCCATTTAGCGTCGCTAAAGGCACTTCACTGACTTTAAGGTCGGTTTGCTGGTTTAAATAATCTTTGAACGCGTTATATAAGCTTGTCACATTCTGATGATCGGCCAAATTTTCTTTGACAAAGTCTTTAGCACTTAACACTGGTTCACCGCTAGTTTGTGCCACATCAAAGACGGGTAGATAGCGATAACCGACAATGGCGCGCTCATCGGTGGTATCAAGATGCTTCTGCTCGGCTGGTGTTAGCTTCTTAATGATCGGAGCCGCAATCCGAATCGCTTTTGCGCCCCGGTTGACGGTGCGGTTAAAAGCCTTCTGCCATTGCTTAAAACCGGCGACTTGAGTGGCTTGAGGATTTTGCGCATAAATTAAATCAATGTTTCTGGCGCTATAACGATGAAATTTAGCCAGGGTATTGAGATACTGTTTAAATTGGTCACTATCAGTTAATTTTAGGATTTGCTGTTCAGCCTGGGCGACTAATTGTGCTTTCCAAGCCTTAACATTTGCTTTATTTGGCATAAGTTACCCCTCCTCATCTTCAAAAATATCATTCAGTATGGGAGCCACTTTTGTTTGAATTGAGGTCGTGCCATAAAGGGCAACGTAACCGTCAGACAATTTTTGCCAAGCCACTTGATAATAGGCTCCGTTACCAGTGATTTCTTTTAGATACTTGTAGGTTCCTTTAGCCTGCAAAACTGGTAATTCACTCCCAATGACTTCTAATTTATTATCCATTTTATGATCTCCTTTGCTTTGCTAATCTCACCCGTTGTTTAGGTTTACTTTTGGCTTTATAAAGGTGAACCTAAACAACGGGTTCACCAACCCGCAACAACGTGCAGGGCGGTAGGCAGGTTCTAATCAAAATCAAAACTTAATTTATGGCCGTCAAGCTTTAACTTGGCGTCAAACGACTTTCCTTTTTTACTCTTGAAACCCTTTAATTTGCTCGTTTCCCCCTTGGTGACCAACGCTTTAATTGCAGTTTTACCGAGGGCTTTGCTGCTCCATTTCTTGGGTAGAGTAAAGTCTTCGCCTTGCTTGGGTTTCACAATGTAAAACTTCTGTTTATTTAAAACGGTCGCTTGCGGTGTTTCTAAGAAGACCTCGTCGGACTTTTGTGCTTGCTGTTGGTGATTGATTTGTTGCTTAATGGCTGAATTGCCGGTTAATTGTGTGGGGACATCAGCAATTAACTTCGCCACAAACTTCTTAATCTGGCTCAAAAAGTTATCTGGGGTGCGTTCTTCGGTACTGATTTGCTGTAATGCTTGCTCCCATTTAGCTGTCATTTCTGGACTAGTTAGCAAGGGTTCGAGTTCGACTGCTTTACATAAAGTGATTCCGGCTTCACTGACGTGCAACTTATTCTTTTCAGTAACTAAGTAGCCGCGTTTCTTTAACACTTCCAGCACATTGGCCCGGGTCGCACTTGTCCCAATGCCTTGCACATCTTTGAGAATTGCTTGGGCTGCTTCATCATCAAGCGTTTTGCCGGCGGTCTTCATGGCCGTAATCAGGGTACCTTCGGTAAAGGGTACCGGTGGTGTCGTTTCTTTTTGCGGTGTTTGCAGATTTGCTTGGACTTGATCGCCTTGGTGAACGAGCGGTAAGGTGGCTGCCTCTTGCTGGTCGGCTTTGTTTTCATCAAATAATGCTTGCCAACCTTGCTTAGTTGGGACCTTACCGGTTGCTTTAAAATTGGCGTCACCAACTTGGGTAATAATGGTGGTTTCCTCGTACTCGTACGGATCAGCAAACATCGCTAACGTCGTTCTTAAAACCAGGTCATAGACTTGTTGCTGTAATTTAGGTAAGCTGGCTAGTTTCTCTTTAGTCGGCACAACTTTAGTCATGATAATGGCGTAATGTTCTTCAACCTTTTTCCCATTGACGTAACGTTTATTTGGGGTGGTATTGGTTAAAGCGACTGGCTTAGAGACTAAACCCAGATACTTCGTCAGATTAGCCACTAAGTACTCAAATTCTTCATCAGTGATATAAGCACAATCGGTGCGGGGATAACTCAACAACTTGGCTTCATATAAACTTTGAATGGCTGCTAAGGTTTGGCTGGCGCTGGCGTGATAACGTTTATTCATGGCACTTTGCAGACTGGATAGTGAGAATAGTTGGGGACTAGCACGCTTTTTAGCCTGTTTTTGGACGTCCTTGATTAAACCGCCCTGTGAGCCTTTCTGAACGCGTTTAGCTTGCATGAATGTCATTAGCCCTGTTTCGTCTTTAAATCGCTGATAGGGGTCTAATTTTGCGGCGAATTTTTGCTGATTAGCTACAATTTCCGCATTTAGTTCAAAATAGGGTTCCGGCTTAAAGTTTTTGATTGCCTGGTCTCTTTGATAGACCATATACAAGGTTGGCGTCTGCACGCGACCAATCGAGTACACGCCACGCACCCCATTTTGTCTCAACAATAAAGTATATAAGGGACTACCATTCATGCCGATCAACCAATCGCTAATTTGACGAGTTTGGGCTTCTTTATAAGCCAAATAATCTTTGTGCCAATCACCAAGATTTTTGAATCCGGTAATAATGGCGTCTTTTTCTAGGCTATTCAACCATAGCCGCTTAATGGTCTTCTTTTTAACGTCAATCTGGGCTTGGCTCATGATTGACCACGCAATATTAGAGCCTTCCCGACCACTATCGGTGGCAACAATAATGGTATCGGCCTTCGTTAACAGGTCTTTGACGACCTTGAATTGATCTTTTTTACTAGCTGACACCACAAACTTGTATTTATCGGGGAAAATCGGTAAATTAGATAAGGCCCATTGCTGATATTTCTGATCATATTTATCCGGTGTGGCTAGTTCAACTAAATGTCCGAGACCATATGTGACAAGCGTATTTTCGGGCAAAACAGGGTCGCTAACCGTATAGTAACCCTGTTTTTTTGTGCTCTTTTGAAAGGCTTGGACGTATGAACGGGCTTGACTGGGTTTTTCAGCTAAGATAACAGTGGTCATGTTCGTTCACTCCTTATGATTCAGCTTTTGTTCTAATTCTGTTTTGCCTTGTTCAGCCGACTTTAACCATTCTTGCCGGCGTAATGCTTGTTGTTGCTCTATCGATTGTTGCTTCAAATAATGTTGATACCGGTTGATGGCTTTGAGATCTGCATAGGCTGACCAACGGAATAATAAGCCACCCAGCAGTAAAACTAAGGCCATTAGCGCAGTTCCTAAAAAATCGGTATGGTTCGCCGTGAAAAGCTCTTGGTATAAATCCATTAACATGAGGTAAATTCCCATTATATAGAAGACCATGCTAACTAAGTTATCAAAATAGTAAGACAGCTTAGTCCGCCGTGAAGGTGTTGTAAAAGGATCGGTTCGCATATCTTTTTTGGCTTTTTCCAATAACCAGTGTGCGATTTTCTTCATAACTATTTTTCCTCCTAGTGGTTACGGAAATAATTTTGAAAAATTCTCATGGCACCCATACCAGTACTTTTAGTCACACCGGTTGAAGCCCAAAAGTCTTTAACGGCGTCAGGTGTTTTGACCACCAGAAAACCGAATCCGATTGAAGCAATAAAAGCAATAAACCCATATTTAGCCATATTAGTGAAACACCATACTGATAATGACATACAAAGCACCTGGCTAATAATGGAAGCATTGTAATAAATGTACTTCTTCCACCACGTACCACTATAATCAAAGCTTTCGGTCGCCATGCTCATTGCAGCTAAAGGAATCGTCAGGTTATACCAAGCCATATCAGCCACAAACACACACATCTTGATAAAGAACACGACGGTTACGACAGTGAAGATTAGCAGAAACAAAATCTGTAAGGGTAGCGAAATGCCAACATCTTTTAGCCCAGGAACTTTATTCATGCCGGTAATTGATTTAGCAGTGAATTTCTGATCAGAACTAAACATATACTTTAGCAGGGGCAAGGTAATTGAACCTTGAATAAAGCCCTGTAAAAACACGAAAACCGGAATCACGGCCGCTGATTTAATCCCGTCCATGATAATATTAGCCCAAGTAACATCTGTACTTTCATCTGCCTCTTTTAGAATTGTCATCACAATGCGGCCAAGGACGACCACAACGACTAACGATGTCGCAAAGGACAGGAAGATGGCATACCACGTTTTAACAATTGGCAAGCTTTGATTGGCCTGGTCAATAATGGCCTTGCAGATGTTGAATAAACCGTCCAACAAACCAGACAGTGCCCATTCAAAAAACTTAGCAATCGCTCCCTGAACCAGTCCTGAAATATCACCTAAAACAAACATATCTATTACTTCCTTTTTTGTAATTCAAAGCTTCCTAATCCGTCATCTGCTTTGGCAGTTTTATTTATTGCTTTAGCTTTATAACCATCGCTAATTTGAGTTAATTCAAATTTTTGATTTTTCTCATCATCAGTATTTACTTTTAAATATTCTTTACCAGAAGTATTACTGACTGAATAATTGGCATTTACATTCATCAAGGGGCTTTCAATAATCATTGTTTTTTTATTAAATTGGGTTTTGTAGCTTTGTCCTTTTTGGTTGAGATACCATTTATTACTTTGCAAATCCTGTGCTGTAGACTTTCCGCAGGCGGTTAGACCGACAGCAATCAGTAACACTGTCATCACAGCGATTATATATTTCCAATATTTTTTCATTAATATATCCTCCATTATCCAAGCATTTTCTTATGTCTAGACTCTAATTCTTGATCGATATTATCCTGCAATTTGTCTTCTTCGTCATCGGTTGTTTGATCGTCTTTTTTGGCTTGGTGCTGTGCTTTAACTGTCTGATTCCACTTATCTACCTTATTCTTAAAGTGGGTTTCCTGGCTGGCTTCTGGTTGGCCTTGATAATCGTTTTGTGACAAGTTAACCAAATGATCGGCTCCTGGAAATAGTTTAAATTGGAACGCTTTTGTAGCTTTGACTGGTCGGACATTACTAAAGATTAATAAGCTCTGATCTTCAGGCATACGCATGATTTCATCAGGTGTCATCAGCGAACGGCTCGTATAGCTGTAACTATCGCTCTTACTGTGGCTCTCTTCCTTACTGTGACTAGTACTTTCACTTCCCGTTTCCACTTTAACCGTTGATTTTCCTAGTAAATCACTAAAGTATTTAGCAGTTACGTCATTAGCAGCATTTAAGCAAATTTTAACGGCATGATTACCTAAGATACTTTCGGCCTTATCCTTACCATACAAGGCTTGTAGCTGGGTTAAGGTCTGACAAATGGTCGTCACGCCAATACCGTACCCCCGGCACGTCGCCAGAAATTCTTCGTACTTAGGAAACTTCCCTAAATTGACAAATTCATCAAGGATAAAGTCAACTTGGTGGGGCAATTTAGCGTGATGATCGGCGGCTAATTTGTATAATTCATCAAACAATTGTGAGAAAAACAGATTGATGAAGCTTTCATAAGTGTTATCCATGACGGGGATAATCACGTATAGCACCACTTTGTCATTGCCGATCTCTTTTAAATCAAAATCAGAAAAGCTGGTAAAATCAGCCACTTCTTTGTCAACGAATTTCGAGATGGTCGCCAACAGGCTTTCAATAATGCTGGCTTTCATTTCCCCTTTGGCTTTTTTGAACCCTAACTCATAAGCGCGTCTCGCTGGATCAGTCATGGTTAAATCAAGAAACAAGATATCTAACGGACTATCTGCGCCCTTTTCCTCGGCTTCCACATCGTTTTCTTGCAACACTTGGGTCACACCCGCCAAATTCCGTTGTTCTGGTGACCGGTGGTTCATGACAAACAGGATTAAAGCCTTCAAAAGCTGTCTTTGGGTACTAAACCACACATCTTTTTTGCCTTCGGCATTTTCACTCTGAACGATCTTCGTGGCGACGGTTTCAGCTTGAATATCCCGTTGAATATAATCAAAAGGATTGTAGCGATCACTGTGCGCCATGTTGGCAAAGTTGACGACATGTACTTGATAACCCTGGGCTAGTTTGATACCGGCCGTCTTTTCGTATAATTCCCCTTTCGGGTCGGTTACGACAATGCTGTTCTCCGTTTCGTTAAACAGGTTGGTAATCACGACTGATTGAGTCTTATACGATCCTGGGCCCCCAACCACAAAGATGTTCCGGTTGGGTTTGGTACTGTTATTTTGGTAAACAATTTGTTTATCCACGATTCCTAAAATTGTCCCATTCATGCGTTTACCTCCAATGCGGTTAGCTTTAGATGATTTTTCTGATTTACTTCTTTTTCATCTGTATTCTGATTAACTGATAAATGAAAGATAAAATGACTGTGATAATTGTAAATACAAAAGTTAGTGTGCTCCCTCCCTGAAATAGGAACAAAACTATCGCAATTAACAACGTGATGATCGTAACTATTCGTACTAATAAATCTGGTCTGTTCATGCTTCTTACTTCCTTTCACTTGCCTGTCTTGGATTGTGTTTCTTGTTTTGTTAATGCCTCTAATATTTCTGTTGTGGTGCTCCTGTTAAACGCTGTGGTGAGGTCTTTGGCATTGATACTAAAGTAATGGTCGCTCAAATCTTTTAGATTGCCCCAAGTCGCACTCCCGTGGGTTTCAGTGTCCGCAGTTTCCCAAGCTTTATGCTTGCTGTTCCGTTTCAAGGCAAAATAGACGGTGTATAGTACCACAGCAATACTGACGATAATTAATACCGGATTCTTTTGGCCCAAATACAAGTTGTAATAGCGCCAGGGGTGTAAGGCTAACTGCTTTAACACCGTTGGCATATGATTCGCAAAAGTTAGTTTATAGTGCGACAAGGCCATGACAGATCCGGCCAAAATCTCCGCTAAATACAAGCCAATGATTAGCGTTAGTAGATATGGCCAGCTGACTTTAACGCTGTTTAATAATTTGTCTTTCATCTAATCACCTACTATCTGTTTAATCCTTTGTTGGTTGGTACCGGAGTATCGTTGCTTGCCATGGATCAAGGTTGGTACTGACGTTAATTGATATTTTTGAATGTAATGCCGATTCTGCGGTTGGTTCATGTTAATCAAGACGATGTTGTGACTGATTGCGTTGTGCCAATAAATCTGATGAAAAATAGCTTGGCAATCCGGGCAATCATCGCGATAGAAGAACAACACTTTTTTAGGGTGCTTAGCCAGCGTCACAACTGTTTTCTCTTTCTCAACATGGTTCACATAGCTATGACCTGCAAAGCCTAATACTGCAAGTATCACCACGATCACCGCTAGGGCTTTGCTTACTTTTTTAATCAAGGTCACTCGCTTTAAAACTGTTCCCAAGATTCTGTACATCAGTGATTCGATCCGTGGTGGTATCGAAAGTCACTTGATAAAGTACCGTCGCCTTTTGCCAGTCGTTGTTGCCACTCTTACTTTCATAACTGACGACGGTCAAGCCCTTCATGTTTTGCCCCTGCTTGCTTTGCGTATACAGGTTCAGTTGGTTTAACTTAGCTGAAACACTATTGCTATCACCATACGTGCCTTTGTTTGAAAAGTATTGCTGATATAGCTTGTCGGAAATCAAGTCTTTCACGCCATCTTTACGCTGTCCGTAGGTCTTGGGCTTAAAGTTGTTCATGACCTTAAAGAACCTGGTGACTACCGTATTAAAACTCAGTTCAGCCTGACTTTTGTCTTTATTATTTTGGTAGGTCTTATAACTGTCAATTTGGGTGCTCAATAACTGCTTTTGTTGGTTGGTTTTAGTCAATTGCTGACTAACTTGGCGCTTCTGCTGTTGTAAGCGACTGATCTGTTGTTGCGCCTGCTTAACTTGGCTATGTTGATAAGCATTCGTTCCTAATGACATAATTAAGATCAAACTACCAAGTGCAATACTTAAAACCACGCTACGCTTCATTTGTTGGTTCCTCCTTACTTCTTGATTGGCCGAGCTAACGTTACATCGCTACCACTTAGTAAGCTATAAAAAGCGGTGCCAAAGGTGCTTTCGTTAACCTTGTCGCCTACGCCACCTTGTTCAATGATTTTGGTGGCTTTGCCTTGCCATTTGCCTAGCAGAATGGCAGTATGGCCGTTGTTTCCGGCTCCCGCACCTTGATTGACGATGACAATATCGCCGGCTTTCGCGTCATTTTCACTGATCTGTTTCAAGTATTGATGGCTACCTTTGGCGTCACTGGCCATCGCGCCGGTAAACCAGCCCATGTTATCCGGTACCTTGTAACCAGCTTTATTAAGCGCTAACCAGACAAAGCCTGAACAATCTGTCCCACCGGTTTTGTTAGGATTCTTTAAATCACTACCTAAATCGGGGCTAGGGTGGGTTTGAACATAATAGAAGTCGCCCTTCATACTTTCCGCGTTTTTAACAATGCTACCACCAGAATAGCTCGGGTCACTATCACAACCTAACTCGGTCAGATCTCCTGAACTTGCATTATCTAACGTATTACCGGCCACGGGATCACTCGCCCCGAACACGGAATACCAGTGATCGGCATACCCGTATCTTTGGCTTAGATACCATTGTTCCGGGTTCTTACTCATGCCCTCGTAATCCATTAACCAGGCTTTCGTCGCTTTGTGCACGTCCGTATATTTAAAGATCTGCTTGTTTGACGCATAGTAACTACTGTTCAATTCTTGATCGAGATAGTCCAACTGAACCCCGAGATTGGTCGCTGGTTTGTTTTCTTTGTGGGCTAAGTCCTCCAACTTATCTTTACGGCCGCCTAACCACTGGGCTAAGCCCGTGGCCCCGGAGCTTGAATTGACGGACTTAGGATCAAGGCGACTTTCTAGTTGTAAGACGCCCAAGATACCGGCGGCCGCTTGTGGGGTGGCACCATACTTTTGCTTCCAGTGCGCATAAATGTTTTTGGCATTTTCCGTCATGCTCTTACTATCTAATTGCGTCTCTATGGTGGTTGAGTTATCACAACTGTTTTCTTGTAGCTGACCAGTAATCGCGGCGATCAGCAAGATGATTAGCAGAATGGCGCCGCCCACAATATAAGCAATCAACTTCCACTTCTTTTTCTTATATTCAAACGACAATACCTGCATTTAATCACCCACTTTGTGCTTGGCCTGATCGACTTGTTTTTGCGCTGCTGATTGGTCACTCTGCGCATTCTTTAAGTCCGACTTAGCCGAATCCACCTTCTTGTCTTTGTCCTTATCTTTACTACCATCAATCTTGTTGGCGTCATCTAACTTCTTTTGGGTGTCACTAACTTCGTTCTTAGCGGCATTGAGACTTAACAGGGCTTTTAAATACTTAGCTTTAGGACTATTCACACCGGCTAATTTGGTTTGGACGGTCTGGGCGTCTTGCGTATCGTTATGGGCTAGGAAGGCTTGTCCCATTCTCAATAAAACATCAGCGTTCGTCGTAAAGGATAATTGGTTATTAAGCGTATTGGTATCATAATTAACAATCGCTTTTTCAAGTTTCAACTGGTCTTTTTGCTTGCTCGTCGCCTTAGTTGGTAACTGCCAATCAGCCACTTGGCTGTTATCTTGGTTGGCATAAGCCGCATTAACAACCTTGTTCAACTGACTTGGGTCAACGTTTAAAGCTTGCTGGTATTGACGATGCTTTAAAAAGACACTGACTTGCTTAGTTGAAGGATAGCCGGCCCGTTGCATATCTTTTTGCGCTTCTGACCACTTGTGATCATTTAAAGCGGTTTGAATTTGACCGCTATATTTTAATCGCATGACCTGGGCTTGGTTCTGGTTAGCTAAGCTTTGATATTGCCGTTCGTCACTTTTATGGACTAAACCGACAGCCAAAACGGCCACAATCGCCACTCCGGCCACGCTCAACCATAAACGTTGTTTGGTTTTCTGTTGGGCCGTTTCAACTGCCTGCCATTCGTGATAGCTCACAAAATCCTCAATGCCATTAACCACTTCCGTTAACTCATTTAACGACGTAGCTTTAGCTACTTGTTGTAAATAGTCGTCCGGGTGTTTAGCTAGGGCTTCTTTAGGATTGCTTAATAGCCGTTCATAGGGTGTCCCCGTCAAACAAAATAGAATCAGCGCTTTGTATTTAGCTAAATTGCTGTGCTTGTCATCATAGGGCATGAGTTCATTGGCCCGATAGGCGTACCAAACATGTTGCATGGGGTAATACCAGAGGTTAGCTGGGTTCAACGCAATGTGATACTGGCTATCAGCAACCACATTTTGCGCCATAATTTCCTTAGCTATGGCTGTTCGGATCGCTTTATTTTCATGTGGCAAGGACTTCAAAGATTTTACCCGATCGGGTAAAGCATAGGTAAGTACAACTCTTTCATCTTGTTCCACGATATTTAGCAGCTGTAAAAAGTTTAGGGTTTCTTTTTTCAGCTCATTTAATTCACTAATATTGTCATAACGAAATTGGCTACGATCAAGCTCAAGAATGAGTTTATCTTTTATCCGTTTAAACGTCCCAACTTCGATATTTAATAGTTCTAAGTCTTTACTCATTTAAAGTTCCCCCTTTCTCTTCTGTGGTTGTTAAGGTATCAATCTCACTTGGTGTCAATACAACTCTCTTTTGATAATTTGGCTGTTCAGGTGTATCACGGTTGTATTTTTCTTGGTAAGCTTCTGGGTCGATTAGTCGTAGTTCTTCTTCGGTCAACTCGACGCGCATAAAGGCACGTTGGCTGCCATAGATCATCAGGGCTTCGCCTTGTCTACGACGTTCTAGTAGCTTCTTTTCTTTATCTGAGAACGTCATACGCAACTTAGTAATGACGTCATCAACGCCTTTGCCATCAAGGCCAAAGAACACTTTGGTATAGGAGTTCCCAATAATGGCTTCCCCAATGTTCTGCCCAGTATCTGTTGTTCCTTCGATCACATCTTGAATTTGCTGCGTTCCGGCAATCGCCCCAGCATTATACTTTCTAAACCGCTTGTAGGCTTGGTGGAAAAAGGTGGCGGCTGCTTTGTGCAAGGTCAAGAAATGAAATTCATCGACAAACAATTTCTTGCGGCTATGCCGATCTTTGGTAATTTCGTCCCACAAATACTGGAAGGTATTCAGATAAGCCGCTGATTGGACTTCCTGTTCACTTTGTAGTGGCTTTAAATCAAAGGAAATGATCTTCCCCTTTAAGTTGACGTTGGTGTGACCGTCAAATAGGCTGTTAGAACCATGAGTATAGCTGCCTAAGATGTAGTAAAAGTCTTTAACCCGACTGAATTTGTCTTCGTCTTTATCAGCCAGTTTCTCCAATTCGTCATAAACATTGGATAAGGTCGGCCACTGATCGTCTTTAATCTCTTTTAAGCGGCTGTATTTCAAAACACCACTGTTGACGTAAGCTTGTTTAACGACATCATCAAGGATTGCCATCTCAACTTGGGTAATGCCGGTTTTAAGGACTTCAAAGAATCCCTTTAATCGCTGGATTTTATCTTTGACTAATAAATCAAGGTTTGTGACCGCTTCATCGGCGCTTAAGATTTCTTCGGAAAAGATTTGTAGCGGGTTAATTTTGTACTTAGCATTAGAAGTTAGGTGTAAGACTGCCCCACCCAGGGCTTCGACAATTTTGGTATATTCATTTTCTGGATCAATAATGTAGATTTGATAGTCTTGAATGGCGTAGCGTAAGATTTTCTGGATCATATAGGTGGTTTTACCAACCCCGGAAGTCCCGATAATGACTTGATTTTGATTAAGCGTCTTATTGCGATCCAGCATATCCACGGCAATTAAACTGTTGGTATCTTTATTAACTCCTTCAATATCGCTTCTCGGCTTTAAGTCCAGAATTTCAGCGTCATCAAAAGGAAACATGCTGCTGGCGACTTCGGTATTACTCTCTTTATAGGTGTAATCCCCCATGAGGTTCTCGTTAATTGGCATGGTTGACCAAAATGCTTGGAAAGTTGCTTTAACGGGCACTAAGGGCTTCATCTGTAGCTTAATCAAGGTATTCTTAACGTTGTCGGTTAAGTCGTCTAGTTCTGCTAAACTGTTGGCCCGCAGATAAATCAGCATATGTTGGTACACAAATGTGGTAGAATTATCGAGGTATTTATCTAGTTGCATGTTGGCTGAATCAATATAATTTTGCAGAATTTTCTTTTTATACGGGTCGAACGTATTCAGCTTCTGCGCTTCTTTATTTTGAATCGTCTTCTTGTAATAGGTAATCATTGAATTGTTACTGGCGCTGTCGATATATTGCACAATATCGATGACGCCTTTTTTTCGCTTCAATTCTGACAACCAGTTGCCATACACCCGCTTGGGATAGTCAGCAATCGCTAACACCCGAATAAAATTCTCGCCCGACTGGACGTAGGTGGGGTACTGTTCCCAGCTAAACGGGAATAGCGAATGCAAGCTATCGCGATCAATCAGCTTGGTAAAATCCTCAACCTCCGGTTTGGGCTTACTACCCGTTTGGTCGCTGTTGCCTTGGTTATGCTCTTTTTTAGTTGGCATAAATAAATCAATGACCTTATCACCAAAACTCATCCTGTTGCCTCCTATCCATTGAAATTGATTAAGTTCTTTAAAATCTCTTGGACTTCTTGACTAGTCAACACTTTGGCCGTCACATCAAAGTCCGTTAACGCATTTTCAATATCCCGCTTAACCTGTTCGATTTTTTCGTCTAAATGACTGACCGCTAGATTTAAACTCTTAACACTTTTGTCTTTAATCGGTACCTTAACGATTAGCAGATGTTGCTTAGTTGTCATGTTTTTGGATTCTTGGACTTTAGTAAAGTGATCCAAGTAACTGGCTATGAGCTGGATTTTGAACTGTTGCTCCGGGTGGTCTTTTTGTAAGGCGAGATACCGCCGTTTGAGACCATTGAGATAAGCCGTCATATTGACGGGAATCGTCGGTTCTAAGAACTGTAACGTGTCATCAACGCCTTCACCTAAGGTACTCATGAGAAACGCGCCATAGTCCTCAAAAACGTCCTGTTGTTCGGTTTCATTAAGTAGATCAAGGTTGATCCCACTAACTTCCAAAATGCCAACGAGATTACCGGTTTTGGTAACTTCGTAATTACCATACATACCCACCACCAAGCTCATGTCATCAATGGTCTCTTTGCCACCATTGATTTTGGGCGGTTGGTAATCCCAATCTAGCCTGGCTGATTTATTGGCGGCTTTGTTCTTCTTCAAACGCATTTAGTTCACCTCGCTTCTTCGGTTTTAAATAAAACAGTTTCTGACCATTGGCATAGCGGCGTTTCAGCTTAAAGTTATCCCGCACTTTAATATTCTTCCGCGCCGCAACTGGCCGAATTGTTAAAATAGCCATGACAATCGTCATGGCTAAGACAACAATCACTATTTTTATCAGGACTAAAATCAGACCATAGGGTGGGATCGCAATAAAAATTAAACCCACTAGTCCTGCCAGTCCCGCTACGCCAAAATCCTTCAAGGTGTAGTCTTTCCAGATCCCGTAATCTTTATCTACGTTCTCTGGGAAGATAAATTCTTTTCCTTTCTTCATTTGGCAGGCTCCTTTTTAAATTAAGTGAATAGGCTGTAAACCCAAGGTAATAGCCAGATAATCGCTGCCGCTAGGGCCACTAAACCAGCCACCCGACCAACCGCGTGATAAACCTCTGATTTCTCTCGCGGATCGTCTGCGTCAGGCATTCTTTTGATAATAATAAATAGCGCGACACAAATCCCGACTAAAACGACCAACCCAGTTAAAATACCTTGAATCGTCTTACCAGCGCTGGTTAGCTTGCTTTTAACTTCACCACCGTCCGCCGCCAAAATAACCTGGGCGTTCATCAAGCCCAAATAGATTGCAGTAGCTCCAGTAGTTGCTAACGCTTTTACTTTGCTGAACTTCATGTTATTCCTCCTTCCTATCGTCTTCTGATGTTCTTAATTGAATTTGTTCTGCCTGCGTTTCTTCTGGCTCACGCTGATAGAACTTGTTCAATTGTTCCTCAGCAATTTGCTGGCTTGGTAACGGATCAGTGGCTAATTTGACGCGACCATTTTCATTTGTGGCTAAGTAATACTCTTTTTCTGACTGACCTAATTCTTGGGTCTCTAAGACATGCAAATTATGTTCGTAACGGCCTAAGGCGTTATCAACTTCTAAGCCATAGAAGCCTAAGAAGCCTTCCAGGAAACTCTCACCAAAAAAGGTCATTTCATTTTTGATCTGCTTATATTGATGGGTCGGTTTGTCACTCACCAATTTTTCGGCCTTTTTAGCATTTTGACTGTCTTGATGGCGATTAAACCAGCCCCTAAGTTTTAATGGCGGCGTTTTTAGCTGACGTTTAACCGTCTTCTTCATCATTGCTCGGCGAACTTCGTCGATTGGCTGGCCGTCTTGATCTAAAATTGCTTGTAACTGTTTTGGATCAGTCAATGCTTGCTCATCATCAACCACAATCGCCTTTTGATCATCATGAACTAGCTTGCCATTAATGCCTTGCCAGCTTTCTACCTTCATTGGATCACCTCCTCAAAAAAAGCGCGTTAGGGACGCTAAACAACTAGCTTTCCCCTAACCCGCCCGGTAAAATGGATTGTTAGGAGGGTGACACCTAGAATCGTAACTTCCAGGTGCTGATCCCCGTTAGCAACTTCACTGCTTACGAGGACGCCCTCTTTTTTTATGTGGTTTTTAATCCATTCAATGCCATCTTCAGATATTAATTTAACTTTGCCCGTTTCCATGAGCATTTCACTTGGCAACTCGTTAGGGTGCCGTCTTAGCCAAACACTCACGTACGTACTACCTCGTTCAAGCTTGAGACTAGCTTGAGCTAAGCTAAACCATTCCTGTTTCTTTGTCACATGTGAATACTCCTTTCCCTATATTATAGATTCATTGTACCATTAAATGAGCACGTTGGTGCACTTTTAATTTTACATTTAGATTACAAGTGCAACCCTCCATCTTCATGCCGGTTTCGAGTTTGGTGTTGCCGCTGCTTTTTCGTCATTGCCCACTCGGTCTCTTTTAAGCCACGTAGTTGCTGCTTTCTTAGATAGTCTGTATTTTTTGCATATAAAATGGTTATTAAGGCTTCGTCCAAAATATTAGTCAGGTAGTTTTTCGGGCTAGTTAGGTAATAATTAATGGCCTGATAGTCCTTAATTTGGTCTTGCTTATATTGATCAAACCGTGTTGTCTGTTGTTTCAAACGGGCTTGCACCATTTCAATTTGTTTGTGATCCAACTTAGGATCTTGGCCACATTCGCCGATAAACAGTTGCCGAGTGCCATCATGTTTTAAGACCCGTTGTAATCGGTGGTTCTGAATATCTTTTAATTCCATTTTACCTAACAGGTAATTCAAACCAGCTTGGTGTTGCTGACTAGTAAAGACGACCGGTGGCTGCTGTTGCAATTGACTAAGATCATTGGCGCTTAATGGCTTTAATTCTGGATCATAGTAAACCACAGCGGTATAGATTTGCTCCTTGTCAATCGTCTCTAGCTTATCGAGGTCACTGTCCGGAAAAGCAGTCGTTAGAATGCTGTTGTATTGGGTTTGCACTACGGCTTTAACTTCCCGCATGACCCGTAAATTTTTCACCGCTTTAGAAATGAATTCGAGTTCGTTAGGTTGATAAGCGGCTAGCACGCCCCGATCAGTATGCTTCAAATCGTCTAACTGGTGACCATGTTTGGCTAGCACCGTGGTTAATTGCTTCTCAATTGTTTGGGCTTGCTGATTAACTAACTGCCAACTGGTATATGGCCGCTTGGTAAACGTCAATAATTGCTGGGTTAATAAGTCGTTTCGAATATCCGCTAACCGTTCTGCCAATTCGCTACCTTTGAAAATCGTTTGTTCACTATTAGTTTCTTTAATCAGTTCCCGACGTTCAGCCGCGGTTGTCTGTTCAAAATCAAGTTCCGGATAAAGCTTTTTCGTTGCTCGTTCCACCACTTTATTTAACAACTGGTTAGCTTGTGCTAGCGATGTCGTTTGCTGGTCAATAGTCAGCAGTTGCTTGGTTACATCTTCACCAATGGCATGTTTGATTAATAAGCTGTTTTTCCAATTAAACAGCATGTGCTGTTTATCATCTAAATGTTCTAAATCGACATAGGTTTTCAATTGCTGACTTAGATGACTAATTGTGTGTTTTTCAGAGAACGATAGCTCGTCAGTTAACGCGTCAAA
The DNA here is from genome assembly GCF_032190635.1 of Levilactobacillus zymae. Classification (NCBI taxonomy): domain Bacteria; kingdom Bacillati; phylum Bacillota; class Bacilli; order Lactobacillales; family Lactobacillaceae; genus Levilactobacillus; species Levilactobacillus zymae. Next base: position 3,080 of record NZ_JAVLAS010000005.1, on the reverse strand, counting down.
ATGTTCATGATTTCTTATCTTTTCGTCAAGATTATGATATTTAGCTTGAGCGTTTCTTTGCGCGCTAACTTGTTGATTAAATGCTTTTCGATTTTTTCTTTGGCTGTTAATGCCTTCGTGTTGGGTAGGTGTCTCTTGAATCCCTTGATCGACAAACGATTTTTCACTAATCCGATCCGGAATATTTTTTTGTGCTAAGAACTGATTAACAATCAACGCCCAATTTTTTCTCCACTCATTAATTTTTTCCTTTTTATCCCAATCAACCAACCAAATTTTTCTTTGTTTTGGAAACCCGCTTTTGGTTAAAAGTTGCTTGCCATTTTCATCTTTAATGTACTGCGTCTTTGCTTTTAATCCCCAACTACCATCGGGGTTAAATGGGCGATTGGTTAACATCACATGTGCATGCGGATTGTCTTGGTGATCGCGATGAATTGCTACGTCAGCTACCATACCTTGATCGACAAAATTTTCTTGCACATATTTTGTCAGTAATTCTTTCTGTTCGGATTCACTTAATTCTATCGGTAAAGCCACGTTAAATTCTTTGGCATACCGTGAGTTTGATTTACGATCTTTATTTTCAACTTCATTCCATAATTGTTCTCGATTACTGGCCCATTCTGGTGCATTCTCGGGGGTTAAAATAAAGCTTTCTGGCATAACCGAGCGGGCATAAAAATAGTGGCGGCCTTCTTTATCATCAAATAATTTTTCACCACTTCGATAAGCGGCACTGGCAATGGCACTTCGTCCTTTTCCAGCACTAATATTACTAAAACTAATATGAAATATTGCCATGTTAGTCACCTCTTTACTTTGATTCTATGGGTTTTCTTCTGTTGTCGCCATCGGCGACTTCTAATACAGGTATTTGGGGGTTAGCACAACATAGAATTTATTCTATGTGTAAGTGCGCATTGACCTCGTTTCACTCGGCCTGCTGATTCTCCTGAATTTACTTTTAGTGTATGCCTTCCGCTTCGCTATTTCAACCTTTATCCTTTGACTTAGCATTCTCTGTATGATATAGTGTCGGTGATTATTTTTAATATGATTGGAGGGATCGTTATGTCTCAAAGCAACTTAGAAAAACAAGAAGCTAAATTAAAAGCCCTTAATCAAAAAATTAAGGACGAAAAAAATAAGATTGAACAACGGCTAGGTAAACAAATCATCAGTCAAGCCAATTTAGATTATGCTAATTTGTCTAACGATCAGATTAAGCTTTTAGCCAAGCAATTTTCTGAATTTTTAAAGGTAAAGTCCGTCGATCATTAGCCATACAAGATGGGGAAATTCCATGTCTAATCAATATGAAAAACTAGTCGAGTAGCAAGCGCGTTTAAAACAAAAAATTGAGCGGGAAGATTTTAAATTACGGCAATCTAAATACTATGAAAATCGGCAAGCCCGCAAAGCCCGTTCTCGCCGATTAATTCAAAAAGGGGCCTTATTAGAAAAGTACTTTCAAGCTAATAACCTCTCGGTCGAACAAACCGAAGAACTTTTAAAAACATTTGCTGACTATGTTAACGCCCATAAACCGGATAAATTAAAAAGCGATCAACCTAATAACTAGGCCGATCGTTTTTATTTTCTGAATCATTCATGGGATTTCTAACTTTTAAATCTGGATTGTTTTTAACAAAGTCATTTAGTTGTTTCTGTATAGATGCTTCAAAGGTAATTTTGGAATTTATCCAAGGAAAATCACGCAAATTATTTTTGATCACCTGGTCATGCTCTCGTCTGTAAACTGATACAAATTTTTGGCTATTATCGTAGATCACAACGTTATCAGCTTTGAATGCAACCGCTGCTAAATTATGGTTTGATTGATTATAGCGTTTTTTAACAACTTCGTCTGGTACTCCGTGCCCACCTTTTTTGACTCGTTCATGAACCCGATTAATTGCGACTTTTTCGTTTTTTAACGCCACGTATAAAAGCGTTACTTCAAAGCCATTCTTGTGGGCCCGATCGATTAAATTCAATTGCGCCCTACCTTGGCCAGCCAAGGTTGTTTCAACATGAATACTCTGCCCGGTATCTAAAGCCGCGTGGAGTTGTTTTATTTCTTCGCGCATTGCCCTAAAATTATCACGCTCTTTATGCCAATCACCACCCATTTTTTGGAGGATTTCATCGGCATTTAATCGTTTGGAGTGAGTAAATAATTCGGGCCTCGCGCGATATAAAGTGCTTTTACCAGCGCCGTTTATCCCAGCCACAATGATGTATCTCTTTAGCTCACTCATGTTAAATCACGAAATGCTTTTCATTGATGATTTGTTCTTGGCGTTTATCTAAGAGGTAAGTGTGTAACGCGTCAAACAGCTTGCGTTTATCAGGATCTGGATTATGGGCTGCTTGCTCCCAAATGTCTTGAATATCGACTGCCCAGGGGTCAGCCAATAATTGCTCAATTTTTTCAACTTCTTTGCTGGATTTGGTCATTTAAAAAGCTCCTTTCACATTCCCTTAGTTCAGTCATCGCCGATTTAGCCACTAAAGGTGCCTATTTTTGCTTCTAAGCGATTTTAAAGCGATTTTAATATAATTATGCATGTAGCACTTAAAACGGCTTAAACGAGCTAATATGACGTTTAATTTCAAGAACGCTCGTTATCAATATTTTGTTCTTTAGGGTGTTTGGCCGCACATTCTCTAGCCGCTTGTTTATTCCACCAAATGCCAAATAGGTTTTGCATGGTGCCGTACAAGTAGTTTTCCACGTTCTTGATGTGCTTCTCATTGCTTCTAAGGGCGTTAAAGTAGCGTCTTAAGGCTTTAGTCATCAAAGGTTTTAGTTCTTCGTCGTAAAGCGGGATTATGACGTCAATATCTTGATGATCCTTTTCAACTCGATATTTAGCATTCAGGATGATACCAATAAACCGGCGCATTTGTTGTGGGGTACGGCACCAAAAACTAAGTAGTTGCACAGCTTCTGGTTCTAAGAAAACCGGTAAGCCACTGTCTTCATCAGTTAAGAAGTCATTAGCATGGTTCACCAAATCCTGGTTTTGTTTTTGAATTTCTGTTGGTGAGAAATGGGCTGTGGAAAAGTCCAA
>NZ_JAVLAS010000004.1 GCF_032190635.1 Levilactobacillus zymae | reverse complement strand
GTAGCTAAGGCCAACGCTTGGCAATACACCAACAACTGGCACGGTGTGGATTGCAGTTATGACTTCGATGGTAAGCTGTCTGGTAAGGTTACCAAGGCAACGTCTAAAAAAGCCTCATACTGGGCTAATAACGGCTTGTACGAGGTGATTACCCGTAAGGTTAATGTATATGGTAAGCCAGCCCTAGACAAGGCTAATAGGCGCCGTGTTCACTTCTCCAAGGGAAGTACCATCTATGGTAAAGCCGTCAAGTATGGCAAAGTGCACCGAATTAAGACTGGCGTTGGCTATATCTCAGCTAACAAGGACTACGTAAAATTGGTCAGAAAGTCGGGGGGTAAGCTTTCAGGTAAGGTCACCAAGGTAACCCATAAGAAATCCTCATACTGGGCTGATAACGGCCTGTACGAAGTGGTTACCAATCAGGTTAACGTGTATGGTAAGCCAGCCCTAGACAAGGCTAATAAGAGCCGTATTCACTTCTCCAAGGGCAGTACCATTTATGGTAAGGCCGTCAAGTACGGTAAGGTGTACCGGATTAAGACTGGCGTTGGCTATATCTCAGCTAACAAGAAATACGTGAAGCTGGTTAGAAAGTCGGGTGGTAAGTAATGCCCCATGGAGACTTAACGGATACCACCCGAATGCTGATTGACATTCAAAAGGATGTGAGTGCTACCAAGCAGAAAGTTGAAGACATTGAGGACAAACTCAATCAGGTAGATGAGATTGATAACAAAGCCGATAAAGCTCTGGCAAAATCCATTGAGAGTTCTCATCGAATTGACCGATTGACCAGTATTCAAAACTGGCTGATTGGCATTCTAATCTCAGGGATTGGAGTCACCCTCCTGATATACGTTATCGAGAAATTTCTGTAACCACGGATAACCAAGTGTTATAATTAATCTCGTTCTGACATTCCATCCATAAAAAAAGACCGTCTAAGAAGATACCCACATAACATCTTCTTTGGATGGTCTTTTTTTATGTGCATTCTGCTTCATTTAAACGGACAAGTATACGTCTAAAAGCTGAACGCGTTGTCTGAGAGCACGTGATTATTTACTTTTTACTTTGTTAGCATCGCCGGTTTCCAAAGTCTGTATTTGAGTCGTAAGCGTATTTTGTTCAGACTCAGTTAACGATTCAAAAAAAGTTTTTTTAGTTTTTTGTAATTGGGCTAATCCGTTTTGTTGAGTTGAGCTATACCCTAAAATTACCATAGCTTTCATAAAGTTTTTTAGATGATTGTCAATTCTGAGCGTAGTATCAAAAGTAACACCATCTATTTGTTTAGACTTCGTTTTGTTTGATTCGTTTAGAGAAGATATGGAAATTTCTTTTTGAGGCTGGGGCGCCGATTTTCTAGGAATTATTTTGCTTTTATTTGAGTTAGGATTGTGTAAAAGTTCCACCATGCTAGTCCGCCCTTTCAATAATTTCTTGTGCCACAGAATCGTATAATCTAATTATTTTTTTATCGAACTGATCTTTTAGAAATACACCTCTGATTGAATATCTTTTGATTCTTTCCATATTACGAATTAGGGTTTTTAACATGTTTTCTTTCCCAAATTCTTCTTCTGCTGCTTCTAATGTGCTGTGATCAACAGGCGCCCCATTCTTTAATAGCACAGGAAGTATACCGAGTAAATTCAAACTAGGTGCCTCGTATTCATCGATTACCTGTTCCTGTATATATTTTAGAAACGATTCGGCACCCTGAAGACTGTGCTCTTGAGTTTGAAGGATAATCAGAACCCAATCTGAAGCGTATAAGGCGCTATCAGAAATTAAGGAAATAGTCGGTGGCAAATCAAATACCACAAAATCATATTTTTCTTTTAGTGAAGCAAGTAGCTTGCTAAAATATGTAACTCTATCTTTATAATTATTTTTAAACTTTTTTTCCATAATCCGTGGGTACAATGAAAAATCTGCGCTTGATGGAATAAAGTCAATGTTTTTATCCAAAGTAACCAACGATCTTGATAAGTCCTCTTCTTGGATTGATGCAAGCAAGGTTTGATTAAATTTAATATCATCGCGGCCTAAATTAGCCGCGGTTTTAAAGTAAATATCTGTAGCGTTTGCTTGAGGATCGAAATCAATTAATAGCGTTTTTTTACCAGCACGAGCTAGTGCCAGGCATGTAAGCGTGGCATTTGTTGTTTTACCGGTGCCACCTTTAAAATTTCCAAAAGTAATTACTTCACCCATTATACTGACCTCCAATTAAGTATCCTAATATACAAGGATACTTGGATACAAGGATAATAACATACAAAGATACTTGGATACAAGGATACAAGGATACATTTCTTCTCAAAAGCCGTTAAATTAAGATTGACTGCAAGTATCCTAATATACTTAGATACAAGGATACAAGGATACTTAGATACAAGGATATGAATATACAAGGATACAAGGATACAAGGATACATAAAAAGAAATGTTGATTTATCACCAAACAACGAGTAATATTGGTTACATAAAATAGAACATAAAAAAACACCCACCGACTGGAATCGGTGAGCGCCACATAAAAGTCATCTAAGTTACTGACTATTATATCATGGCTGGTGCGATTTTTAAAGCCCTAGGGGACAAGCTGGGGTCTAAATCCAAGGGGACACGTTTGCCAGGGCGACTTCAATAAGTCTGGCTATACCACAACAAGGTCATCTGTACGGCTGGGTGGTGAATGGTGAGCGCGACCATTAACGGCGCGGGTGGTAAAACGAAGCTTCGGCTTGGTGCCACTGATTAGTTGGTGATCGAACAAATAAAAATACGTATTACCAACGCCTGCTAGGGCGTTTTTTAGTAGGTTAAACCGAAAACGTAGGTTTATAATGAGTGGTGGTAGCAATACCGCAATTGTACAGACAAGCGACGGGCGTTAACGACCGACGAACTAAGGGGAAACTTTTAGTAGCAGAATTGTACTCTGGTTCAGTTATTCCAAATAGCTGATTCCAGGGAACAATTCTGCGCTCAAAACGTCACTCCCTCTAAACTGAATGGAAAACCGTAACCCGTCAAGTCAAAACCAACATTAGAATCAAGAAAGTTGATGATTTAAAATGCTTGATTTAAGAGATTGTGAGATTGCTTTTACCGGACGTCTAACTACCATGACTCGGGATCAAGCTTTTAGTTTGGCGAAAGTCTTTGGGGCGAAACCACAAAATTGGGTTACGAAACAGACAGATTATTTAGTGGTTGGGTTAATTGAGACGGCTTTAGGTGAGGAGCCCGTCACAAAAAAGTTATTGACGGGAACACCAACGATTTCAGAACGGGATTTTTTGGACTGGTGTCAGGCACGATTGGTGCAATGGTCTAGGAGTTTAGGCGGTTAAATTCACAAAGTGAGTTTACTGATTTATTGAGGATTTTTCATCTAGACCACTCCTCTCCCGTCAAATTTCACAAAGGCAAAATAACGGATCGTTGTTTTATCAGGGAGTGAGGGGGTTACTTGGGATAAGCCGCCTTATGTAAAGTAAAAATTGGTATAGCTAATTGTATTATCAGCCATAGCATGTTAAGCAGTCAACCACTCCCGACTAAAGTCGGAAGCTTGTGAGAACTGCACCTAACGGTGCAACGACCACAATTTGCTTAGATACAGCAATTGCCTGCATGCAGGTCTTACGTGCTAATTATCAAAGCCTTTTATGCCCGCAGGTTGCCAGACGGGCAAACAAGTTAAGCACTTGCCAAGCCTTTTTTGAGAATGTTTTTAGCAGCATTCCAATCGCGAATGTGGTGATTACTGCACTGTGGGCAAGTCCATTCACGATCTTTTAAGTTCAGTTTTTTATAAGTGGCGCCAGTTGAGAAAACTCGTTACTTTAGTGACGAGATGAATCAACGTCTTGGGCGACCACCGTTGTAGTGTTCTAATTGTGAATTGATTGACATTATATTAAATAGATGTTAGTCTACATTAAGATATTTCTTTAGAGTTGGTTTTTTCCTTCTTTGAAGATTGGGCGCTCCTTCAAGCAGGGCGTCCTTTTTTATTACAAACATTTCGTCGTCATTGCTTTTTTGCTACATATAAGATATAATTGTACCTGCATAGATGAATTCCATGATTCTTCCCTTCCGCTGACCTGTTGAAGGGTTTTTTTGTGCACTATTTTAGTGATTATGACTTTTTCGTGAATTTGTTAAAGTTTTCTTTTGGCATAGTTGGTAACGTATGCTATAATTGCCGTTAGCAAGAATGATTGTGGACATTTACATAATGTTTTTGCTAAAAAGAAATTATTAGGAGGTTTTCATCTATGCGTTCATCATTCGCAAAGTCTATTTATGTAGGCGCTGCAGTGTTAGGTTTAGCTGGTCTTTCAGCTGTTACTACCACTACTGCAAGTGCTAAGAGCTATGCAACTGCCGGTGCTTACAGCAAGCTGACTACTGACGCTACTAAGCGTAACGTAGAAGCTAATGGTACTCACGCCCTTTACACTAAGCCAGGTACTGTTAAGGGTGCCAAGGTTGTTGCTTCTAAGGCAACCATGAAGGACTTAGCTGATTCCAAGAAGTCCGCTAACTACTTCCGTGCTTACGGTGTTAAGACTACTAACCGTGGTTCCGTATACTACCGTGTTGTAACCATGGACCAAAAGTACCGTGGTTATGTTTACGGTGGTAAGGTTAAAGGTACGTTCGGCGGCGGGATTACTTCTGCTGAAACGACTACTGCTAACACGACTGACAGCATGATTGGTAAGACTGTTAGTTTCACTAATCCTGGTACTAAGCATGTTACCTGGACTGCGCCTAAGTACACTCAATACAAGTCTGGTGCTTCTAAAGTTGTTAAGAACACCACTCCTTTCGCCGGTGACACTTTAAAGGTCACTAAGGCTGAAACTAAGACTCGTGAAGGCTCATTATACTACTACGTTGAAGACCAACAAAACCCTACGGTTAATGGTTGGATCTACAGCAAGGCCGTTACGACTGATGCTTCCGCTATTTACAACCAAGCAACTGATGTTAAGGTAAACCTTGTTGCTACTGATGGTACGATTGTAAAGTCCACTACTTTAGCTAAGTTGACTGCAAACAACGCTAATAACACTAATGTTGGTACTGCTAAGGCAAATGCTAAGGGTACTGCTGTTGGTTATGATGCGGTTAAAAAGGCAACTAAGAAATGGAGTAAGTCACTATTAAAGGGTACCGGTTATACTTACTCAGAAGGCAATGCTGCTAACAAAGCTGCTTTGTATGCTGCAAAGACCGGTGATACAGTTAGCTTAACGGTTACTAAGGGTGCTCAAGCTGTTCAAAGCATCGCTGCATACTACCAAGACGGTCTTAAAAAACCAGTTAAGTTGATCTCTTCTAATGCTACTTTGAAAGATAAAGCTAATTTGGTTTACCAAGTAAAGTTCCCAACGTTAACTGCTGCCTTCTCTGGCGCTAATGGTGCTAACTACACCGCTGCTGACGTTCAAAACTTCTTGACTATTAACAAGGCCAACACTTTGACCTCAGTTCCTTATGCTAAGAATGCTAAGGGTAATGTGGTTCCTTCTGACTCTCCTGATGCTGTTAATGCTAATGGTCATACTAAGCCATATGCGAAGGGGAAAACTTTCTCACCACAACTTTATCACACCACCTACACGTTAACTTCTGGTCTTGCTGGTACTTACACTACTAATGGTACTGTATTTGCTTTATACAATGCTAAGGAAGTTCCAGTTAAAGGTAGTGCTTCTACTACCCAAAACACTGGTAGCGTTAGTGTCTTCGGTTAATAGTAAATATTAATTTATAGTAAGAAAGCCTGAATTTTTAAATTCAGGCTTTTTTTATATTCAACTTGATTATATAATTTTGTATACGTAATACGGCAGTAGGCATCTGGCTGAACAGTGTGCGATCCATGGTATTTGCATATTTTTTGATGATACAAAACATCCTTTTAAATAAATTCCAGATCCATTAGGGACTCTTCCAAGCTATCAATGGTTTCATTGCGTTCCATATAATCAACCCAGCCATCATAAGATTTTCTCTGGCGAGGCTTCGTGGCTGAACTCAATTTGGCTTGGATATTGCTAGTGAATTTGATGACAGCACTGCTGGTCTCATTTTTAATGCGCAGACTACTCCACTTTTTATTGGTGGGGCGGTCTGCGTTTTGTTCGTTTAGGAACGCAGCATACTTATCTCGAAAATTATCAACAATCTGGCTGTGTGCTTCCAAGTATTCTTCTAATTCAAACGTTGTCATAATAGCAACCTCCATATTTAAGTTGTGACTCGACTGATTACATAGGACTCGGACCTATGATCAACCACCCGGCTAATCAAACGTATGTTCTTTTGAAGTGCTAAGATAAGTCCCCATGTAGGGGACTTATGAGAACACAACGCCTAATACTTTGACGCCGGTTTCTTTATCAACCTTTATATTAGGATATTGTGGATTTAATGATACCAGTGTAGCCTCACCATCAACTACTGACAGCTTTTTCAGATACGCGCAACCGTCCATAACCGCGGCGATGATCTGACCATCACGGTAATCGTCTTCCTTCTTGACGAAGACAACTTGCTTATCCTGGTAAACAGGCTCCATTGAGTGGCCGTTTATTTTGAAGGCATAGTCATAATCGCTAGGAACAGGCTTATGCACGGTTACAGTGAATGGCTTAGTAGAATCATCAAGGAACTCACCCACACCAGCAGAGAGGACACCACTGGCCGTAATTTCGAGGGTGTCATCGTCTTTAGGGAACTTAATGATGTTAGAATTAACATTTAGTGTCAATCGACTCTTGGCAAAATCAAATACTTCTTGCTGCTTACTATAAGGCAATCCTTGCATTAATTGAGCGGTTTGCTGAATTAGATTATTTTCAAACCTATCTCCGTCAGTTATCTGGCCAATGCTGACGCCAAATAAATCTGACATTTTTTGAAGTGCTCCCATGCGGGGCGTTTTTAGGTTTGTTTCCCAATTTGAAACTGATTGTTTAGATACTCCTAATTTATCAGCTAGTTGAGATTGAGACCAGCCCATTTTAGATCGAAGAACTTTTATTTGACTTGAAATTTCGTTTTCTGGTTTCATAGTTAATCACTTCCTATCTATAACGGTGATTAAAGTATAACATAATGTTATATAAAATCAACTTTTAGTTTTAAAAAGTTATACAAAGTTATTGACTATAACTTAAAGTTGACTTATACTTGTATTTGTAAGACGAATTTACAATTGAAGTGCAACAAGTAAGAAAATAAAAATAGACTCCTAGCCTGAGTCCTGTAGAATGAAGTCACCATAACAATCATCTAAAGGAGTTCTTAGGCTATGAGTCCATATACACATCTTACCTTAAAAGACCGCGAATGCATACTGTTAGGTGTAACTTTACACCATACTTACCAGGTTATTGCCGATCAAATCGGTTGTTCCAAAGCCACTGTGTCACGAGAAATTAAACGCAACGGCGGTCGGGGCGCCTATTCCGTCGTAAAAGCCCAGCAGAACTATCAACAGCGCCGATTAAAGAGTCGTCGCCTCAGGGTACTGGAGAATTTAAAGCTACGCGACTTTGTCCTTCACTGTATTCTTCAACGGCACTGGTCACCCGAGCAAATCGCCGGTCGTTTATCTTTAGAGAACAGTAATTGGCATATCAGCTACAACACGATTTATCGCGGAATTGAACGAGATAATTTAGGCGTTAAACGTAAAAGTCATGGGGCTCGAGGATTCGCTCGAAAGTTACGACATCGTGGGAAAACTCGTAAGGTTAAAGGAACTGTCAACGAACGACGTGGCCGTTTTAATAATGTCCCATCAGTCCATGAACGACCAGTCTCATGTGAGAATCGGACTCGTTTTGGTCATTGGGAAGGCGATACCGTTCGCGGCAAGGTCGGGCGTTCGGGGTTAGTGTCACTGGTCGACCGTAAGTCACGATACCTTCTGTCTGAGCGTGTACCCAAAGTGAATGCCAAGAATGTGACCCAAACGATGATCGACCTCCTGCATACAGTCACACCTAAACGCGTTCGTACGCTTACACCAGACCGAGGTACAGAGTTTGCGGGTTATCGTGAAGTCGGTAAAGAGCTTGGTATCTCAGTCTATTTTCCAGACCCGCACGCACCACAACAACGTGGGACCAACGAAAATACCAATGGTCTCATCCGAGAGTATTTTCCCAAAGGAACTGACCTTGATGAACTGACCGATCAAGATATCGCGAAGTTCGTCAGGGATTTAAATAATCGACCCCGTAAGGTCTTAGGCTGGAAGACACCGTCTGAAGTTTTCTTCGGTAAAAAGTTACACTTGATTTGACAATTCGTCAATCAAGAAAGGAGGAACGACATGCAGGCTACTAAATTTAGAATATCTTTAAAAGCAGCCAGAATTAACGCCGGCCTTAGTCAGAGGCAAGTAGCTGAATGGTTTGGACACTATTTTGGAAAAAAGGTATCACGACAATGGGTATCACATTTAGAAGCTAATCCTAACGATATTGCACCTGGATACGGTAAAGCATTTGCGGAGCTGTATCAAGTGCCTATTGATATGATTAATTTTGCCCCTGAGTCAACTTTAAGTTATACACCTGAAAGGAATGAACCACATGAACGAATTAGTAATCATGAAAGGCAAGCAAGCAGTCACAAGTAGCTTGCAGGTAGCACAAACATTTGGTAAGCGACATGATCATGTTACACGTGATATTGAAGAACTGATTGCACAATCTGGTTCCCCAAAATTGGGGAACGAAATGTTTGCCACAGGAACTTATGAGAATCGTGGTAAGCAATATCCAATGTATTACATGAACCGTGACGGATTCACTTTACTAGCAATGGGGTTCACCGGTGATAAGGCACTTCAATTCAAACTCCAGTACATTGATGCGTTCAATGAGATGGAACAGCAAGTTAAGTCTCGTACCTCAGCACTGTCTCCCGAGCTTCAATTCATGCAGGGGGTTGTAGATAAGCTAGCAGATAACGAACGCAATCAACACCGCCTCGAAAACAAAATTGATGGCGTTAGTGAGATTGTTGCCACGTCTACCATGAACTGGCGGAATGAGACCTCACACCTCATTAGTAAGATTGCACGTCAACAAGGTAACACCGGCGAATCATACAAAATGACTCGCAACGACATCTACGACGAGGTAGACCGGCGAGGTGGGGTATCGCTTAAGACGCGACTAACCAACCTGAGACGGCGAATGGCTGAGGAAGGGACTTCAAAAACTCAGCGTAAGAATACAACAAAGGTTGATGTGATTGCTCATGACAAGAAGCTGATTGAGATTTACACAGCAATCGTCAAAGAATTTGCCATCCGGTATCAAGTTTGGAACGAAGAATACTAAGGAGGAATCAATATGGAATTTGATAGTGTTCGGGAAGCAATGGACTTCTTGATTTCGTACAACGAGTCACCACGTGAAAATATGAAGACTGATGGACATGAACCATCTTTTGAAGACCTGCAAGAAGTAAATCGAGAAGCTTTGTACAGTGCTTGCGATTTGCTGGGTATGAGTGACTTGTACCTGCATCTTGATGAACAGACAGCATAAGGAGGTGACAAGAATGGATTTGCTCTACTACATTGTCGGAGAATTCATGGTCTGGACCGCAATCCTGGCGTCGTTTATCGGCTTCGGATACTGGCTGTCTGAGTCGGTACATGAGATGGGCGGCTGGAAGGCCTGGGCAATTGATTTCTTCGGACTGACCTACAACGAAAAGGAGGATCACAAATGATTCTATGGCATAAAAAAAGAGCCCTGACATGGCCGCCAGAACTCGAAAAGATGAAACGTTTGTCAAAACTATTTTATGACAATTCTACTCAGAAAGTAGGGCGATGGCAATGGCTTTAGGCGGAACTACCGCAGAATATGACCGGAAATTTGCTACGCCTTTGGTCGCGCGCATTAATCAGACCGACGAGGAACAAGCAATCTTAGAGCATAACGCTCGCGTTGAGGCGCTGGAAACATTGGCAACGGAGCTACGGAATTGTCTGGAACACGCTACTGACGAAAAGTACAAGCGGTATTTGGAACTGAAGATTGACCGCACTAATCAGCGATTAGAACAACTACGAACGGAGGAATAATCATGAATCTATACGAACTTGAGGGCAACTTATTGCATGTCGTTGAATTAGCCAACAGTGCCAAACCAGAAGATCAGCAGCTGTTTGCTGACACGATTGAGAGTTTGCAAGACAGCATCGCTGACAAAGCAATTGGATACGGAAAAGTTATTAACCAGCTGGTAGCTGACGAAAAGCAACTTGCAGATAAAATTAAACACGATCAAGAACGAAAGCGTGCGTTGTCCAACAATATTAGCCGGTTGAAATTAGCACTACAACACGGAATGGAAACAGCGGGCAAGGACAAAATCAAAGATATTGACCTGTCTATTTGGATTCAAAATAACCCCGTTAGTGTTGCTGTGACGGACGATAAACTTATTCCTGGTGAATTTACTGAGATAGAAAAGAAGCTGAATAAAACGGCCATTAAACAGGCGCTCAATGATGGTGAAGAGGTTCCTGGCGCCAAGCTAGTACAGACACGGTCAATTCGAATTAAGTAGGAGGAAGTTATGGAAAAAAGCGAATCAATTAAAAACTTGGCCACCAGCATGGCACAATTCCGTAAGAATTTACTCAAAGCACAGCCAAGTAAAGACGGAAAAAGCCATTATGGGAATTATGTAACTTTGGAAGACCTAACCGCTGCAGTAGATAGGGCGCTGCCAGAGTCGTTAGGTTATACGCAGGAGGCGACCAGCGATCCTAATGGTGTCTCTATTACGACCATGCTGTTCGATGCTAGTGGGGAGTATATTATTTACAATCCACTTAGCATGCCAGTGCAGCGTAAAGACGCGCAGGCATTCGGCTCTGCTGAAACTTATGCACGACGGTATAGTTTATCAGCGGCATTCGGCGTATCAGCTTCTAAAGATGACGATGGACAGCAAGCAACTAAAGCGGCTCCTAAAAACCGTATGGTACAACGGCCAGATCATAGGAATTACGGGACACAACAAAGCAATCGTCAACTACTGCCTGTAACTAAACAGCAGGCCACAACACTTAACGGATTGTTTGAGGCAATGAGTAAGGCAGCAAGCGCCCCAATTGAAGCTGTTAGAAACGGTTATCTGGAAAAATTAAACGTTAGCCAGGTCAAAGATTTGACGCATGATGGTGCTAACCAATTGATCAGCCTAGTGATTGCTCAATTAAAAAAACAAAGTGAGAAGAGGAATTCTAATGATTAATCGAGTAGTTTTGACCGGACGACTAACAAAAGATATTGAGTTGCGATAGTGGGGGTGAATGCCTTGAAACAAAAAGAATTACAGGGAATTAGATTCGGACGACTTGTTGCAACTGAGTGGATTCCAGGAAATAAAAATAAGCAAACCAAAGGAAAATGGCACTGTATTTGCGACTGCGGAAATAACTGCTATGTCAGCACGACGGATTTAACTTCTGGTAAAACTAGATCTTGTGGTTGTCTACGTAAAGAGACAACGTCAATTCGTTTTAAAAAATATGCATACAAAGATAAACGTCTCTATGCCATTTGGCTGGGAATGAAATCAAGATGCCAAGACTTACACAATAGTTCGTTTGGTAATTATGGTGGCAGAGGAATTTCTGTTTGTGATGAATGGAAGGACGATTTTATCGAATTTCAGACTTGGTCTGTAAAAAATGGATATTCGGATAAATTGACAATAGACAGAGTTGATGTTGACAAGGGATACTCCCCTGAAAATTGTCGATGGGCAACGATTCTAGAACAAAGCAGAAATAAAACGAACAGTAAATGGGTTGTAATTGGCCAGGCAACACGAACCTTTTCGGAATGGTGCGAGATATTTCAAATTAAATATGACGTTGCTTACGGAAGAGTTAGATGGGGATGGACTCCATTGAAGGCATTAACAACTCCAGAGGGGGAAAGAAAACATGCTTAATAACGTAACACTGATAGGTAGGCTTGGAAAAGATGTGGAATTAAAATACACCGAAAGTGGTTTAGCTGTTGCTTCGGGAACTTTGGCAGTTAGTAGACGGTTCCAAACAAAAAATGGCGAACGTGAGGTTGATTGGATTAATTTCGTCATCTGGAGAAAAGCTGCAGAGGCCTTCGCTAACTTCACCCACAAAGGGTCACTAGTTGGACTAGAAGGACGTATTCAAACACGCAACTATGAAAATAAGCAAGGCCAACGCGTATACGTCACAGAAGTTATTGTTGAGAACTTCTCGTTCTTGGAACCAAAAAACTCTACTGGTAACGGTAGTTATCAAAACAAACGGCCGCAGAACAATACGAGTGATCCGTTTGCTAATAACGGCAAGCCCATTGATATTCAAGATAGTTCGTTACCGTTTTAGGAGAATTTAAATGAGTGAATATAGACAAATTCCGGGGTATGAAAATCTTTATGAAGCAAGTAGTAATGGCACGATTTGGACATGTGAAGGTAAAACGACATTTAGGAATATACACGGAAAACGGCAAAAGCGAGTTTGGAAAAGGCGTCAAATTATACCTAAACGTGAGAAAAGGCAAAGCAGCACACATTATGATTTACGTGTCGAACTATGGAAAAATGGCTCACACCAAACAAAACTGGTTCATCGCTTAATTGCTATATCATTTATACCGAACCCACAAAATAAGCCCTGCATTAATCATATTGACGGAAATTCTGAAAACAACCGTCCAGAAAATTTAGAATGGTGTACCTATAAGGAAAATCAAATACACGCATTCAGAACCGGTCTTAACAAGCATTGTAAACGTGTAGAGTTAATAAGCACGTATGATCATAAGCATCATACATTTTATAGCATGGCTGAAGCCAGCAAGTTTTTAAAAATGAGTCACGGTTTTGTTTCAGGACTTGTCAGTCGAGGAATCATGAATTTTGGTGAATACAAAATCCTTATAAAGGATTGAGGTGATTAAATGCAGCGGTCACGATCAAAATACTTTGAACGTAATGGCAAGTCATACTTGCTAGTCGAGCTTGACCACCAGCCTAATTTAGACCATATCGAGACCGTTAGCGGTTCACGTGACCAACTTTACCTGGATTGGGAACTAGCCGACACACGCAAAGCTAGACCGCAACAACGGCGTCTATTCTTTGCCCTGCTAAATGATATTGCTGATTACTTCGTGGTGCCACAAGACTTCCTAAAAGCAATGTTTTATGGCCAATATCGTGAGTATACCAACGGTAATGAGATTAGCCTGTCAGACACGACAGAATCGTCTGTGAGCGACGCTAACGTGTTACTCGACCTAGTTATCGACTTTATGTTTACGTGGCGTGTACCGTTCAAACAAGGCTATGAATTGCTACCGAGAGAGCAAGAGTATTACCAATATCAGTGTTGCCGGCATCGTCGGTGCATGGTGTGTGGCCGTGAACATTCGGATATTAATCACGTTGATGCAGTTGGGTCTGGCCGTGATCGGAATCATCTTGACCATACGCAACTACGAGTTAACTGTTTGTGCGGAGAGCATCATACAGAATGGCACAAGATCGGTCCGACAGCGTTTGGCGAGAAGTATCACATTCCAGTTACTGGGATAAAGTTGGACGAAGAAACGTTGAGAAAAATTGGAGTTAGAGGAAATTACCGAGGTGAAACAAATGGGAAATCTATTAATTAGTGAGCCACCGTTACAGGTTTTACCGTCATTAGCAATCGCATTAAATAGCGTGGACAAAGCAATCATTCTTCAGCAAATACATTATTGGATTACTCGCTCTAGCAATGTGAAAGATAATTATAAATGGGTATATAACAGTGTTTCGGAGTGGCATAAGCAATTTCCATGGCTATCTGAAAAAACGGTTCAACGATATTTGAAGGATTTAGAGAACCACGGATTGCTAATTACCGGGAATTATAATAAGGCCAAATTTGATCGTACAAAATGGTATCGAATTAATTATGAAGCATTAGACAGTTTGGGAGCAACGTGGGGACGCACAGTTCCTACCAATAGGACTGACAATCCTAATTCAAAGGGACCCGGAGTCATAACCAATACCAATAGACTACCAGAGACTACTACAGAGACTACAAAAGAGAATAGTGCAGCTGTCGCTGCACCTTCCTCAATTGAGTCTGACTTTGAGGAAGTTTGGTCAGCTTATCCCAACAAAAAGGGAAAAAAGCAAGCGTTTAACCATTACAAATATTGGCGTAAAAAGTCAGCAAAGCATTCCAACGATTATCTTTTCAACCAGTTAAAACTGTACAAGCAGTATATTTCTCAAAATAAAGATTGGTACCGCCCTATGGATGGATCTACATGGTTCAATGGCCGGTTTGATGATGAGTATCAAGTATCGACTGAACCAAAACATGAGGGCCGCGAGTATTGGACGGGAGGTTAATATGGAGCACGTTACTTTTGACAAGAGATATATTCAACAACTAGCCAATGCCCATCATGTTGACCTGAACCACTTGCCAACTAAAGAAGAACTAGATCGCAAGACGGCCGAACAAGCAACTAAACAATTGAAACGGGACAAAATGGCCCGGTACTATAGCTACTCGGTCTGGTCCGGCAACATACCGCTCAAGTTTTCGTTTGGCAACTGGGATATTGCTAAGCAGGACAATCCACACTTAGCTAAGTCACTAGGCAAGAAGGCATTCGTGTTGGCTAAGCAATTAGAAAACAAAAACTTCAATGTGGTTATGATGGGTGATCGTGGCGTTGGTAAAACATCTTTAGCACTAGCTATGTTGGACCACCTGATGAGCCATGGTCATAGTGGCATGTTTGTATCAACTGCCGAACTGTTAAGAATGGTTAATGATAAATATGAGGACACTTCAATTCGTTCCAAACTACTCAATATAACGCGTTCAATGATTGAGGTTGATGTACTGGTACTAGATGATTTTGGCACAGAAGGCGGTATGACCGGCAACATTAAACCGGTGCACAAGGATCTGCAAGACATCATGTATCGGGTATCTAACGCTAGAGTTGATTTTAATCACAACACCGCTAAGGGTATCACCATCATTACGACCAATAATACCAAGGGACAGCTAAAACAGATGTATGAAGGAAAGTTCATTGATCGCGTATATCCAGATAACCCGGGACAACAAATTATTTTTGACGGCATGAAAGGGGTGCGCAACGTATGAGCGAATGCCCATTGTGTCATGGAACTGGCGTTGTTTACCACTGTACGGCAAGCACCGTCACAGCTAGCCCATGTCCCAATTGTAATGAAGCTTTAAAAGAACGGCGTAAACGTGAATTTGAAGAACTAAGGAACGAAGCAAAACGATTAGTAAGAAAGGAGTAGAGGCGTATGTCATCAAACAAGAAAATGGCGGCTGAAATTAGAGCGGCTTACGCGACTTATGGCGACGATCCAGATAATTGGCCGGAAGATGTTAAAAAGAATATCCACGGTGAATTTGAGGAACAGCACACAGCAGAAAATAATATCCTGCGCCACCTGATTATCCATGGATACACCAACAAATATATTGCACAAGAACGGTCAAGGTCACTGCAATATATACGGAACTTACGTAGCAGAATGAAAAATCGTGACGAATTGGATTACAAAGCCACACCGGATGAATTGACACAGCTAAAATACAATCTCGATCACATGGATTGGCCTAACAATAAAGGAATTGCTAGTGTTATGGGTCGCGACAAAGATTGGGTGCGCTGCATGCGAGTGAAGCTACGGGAGGCAGACAATGAAGCACGGCGATAAGGTGTATTACCATCGACGCCATCACGTTAAGCAGCCAGCCATATGGATATGCTGGATAACTCGTGGTGATAGGCGATCGGCGATGGTGAAAGTTAAAGGCAGCCACAGGCACATCGAGGTGGCACCAAGTGATGTTGAGATTGGGAGGGGAAATGATGGTACCAAAATTTAGAGCGTGGCTAAACGGGTATCGAGTGGAGGCACAGCATGACACACGAACAGATTGAGTATCGAAAATACGTGCTGCAAGGTATGGCAAGCTATGGTGGCGATGTGGCACAGGCGTTAGTGTGGTGTGGCAATCACTTTACCAAGCTGAGCGATAGCCAGCGCAACACGATTAACAAATTGTCAGCGAAGGAACGCAACCAAGTTATTCATGAGCTGACGATGGTATTCATGTAGGAGGACGTATGGATAAAACACGTGACGCAATGAACGGTAACCAGCGTATGTTGCTTAGTTATCTGGAATCATTGGTACCAAAAGATGATGTGCTGATGGGACTAGCTGTATTCCAATCCAAATTAAGCGAGCACAGCGTGCCTAAGGAAGTTTACATTGCTTTGGGTATGCTGAGCAATGTGGAGATTACTAACGTGCTACACGAGCTTACGCGGCCATTTTAGATAGCAAAAAGGACTGCCCGCCAACAGCCCTCACCCAATTTGTTCTTACCTCAATGGTCAACACATAAATTATACCATTGATAGGGGCTGAAAGGGTTGACTGAATTGAATTTTGACAATATGAATATGGGAAGTCTCTTCCCAGAAGTAGATGCTGGGGCAACTTTGCAAAACGTGACACGCTTTTTATCCGTAGTATTGCCCAAGATGG
Organism: Levilactobacillus zymae; assembly: GCF_032190635.1. NCBI lineage: Bacteria > Bacillati > Bacillota > Bacilli > Lactobacillales > Lactobacillaceae > Levilactobacillus > Levilactobacillus zymae. Next base: position 22,111 of record NZ_JAVLAS010000004.1, on the reverse strand, counting down.
TCCGTATCAGTGGACAGTCAATGAGCGACTTAAAATCACCTAGTTATGATGGAATGCCAAAGTCTCAGCCATCAGGTAATGCGACAGATTTAAGAATTGTGCGGCGGTTATATGCTGAAGAGGTCGTCAAACGGACAATCCAAGCAATTAAACACTGTGATAAAGATTGCCAGAATATCTTAGATGAACTATATCTACAAGAACTATCAGATACTATGTGCTTTATGGACTTAGGATTTTCCGAGTCCAGCTATTTCCACGTTTGGAAGCCCAAAGCACTATTACAGTTTGCCGATTGCTACATGCTGGATGATCTCCATATTTTTAAAAAAAGCAGTTTTGATGCAGTTTGAGTGCAGCTTTTGTGCAGTCGGACTGCAGGCACCATCCAATTTTTGGGTGTAAATTGGTACCATAAGCGATTGATGAAATGGACGTGCATAGCTCAACGGCAGAGCAAAGAAGATACGGGTTCGACTCCCGTTACACGTATTGCAATTAAGTTAGGTCCCGTAATGTATAAAGGCTAGTACGCACAACTTATAATTGTGAAATGTTTTGGGTTCGATTCCCACCGGGACCATTGGTCAGCAACCACGGTATTGCGCAATCCCAAAATGCGAGTTCTATACGCTAAGCTAAAAGCGTAAGTCGACGGGTGGTTGAAACGTGGCTGAATAAATTCCCCACTAATGGGGACTGCCCACGTCAGGAGGTTTATTACCGCGTGTGGTTCGATTCCACACCAATCACATACACGGTCGTCTCAAACGAGGCGGCCTTTTAGTTTGGAGGAATGGCAATGAGAAACTATCAACGGGACAACTTAATATTCGGCCTGCTGATGGTGCTACTCATCATCGTGTTGGGAGTGTGGCTACATGCGGCACACTGAGTATGGCTACGTTAGCCCAATAGAAAATCACTGCTATCATGACTTAGAGCGCTGGTTGGCTGATAAGAAGAAACGTGAGCGTCGTGCTGATAAGCATGGCGCTTTTAACTTACACAAAGGTGGTGGTGATCATGCCAAGGGTAAGACGCTGTAGACAACCAGGATGCCATACCATGGTTAACTTCCCAGATCACTATTGTCAACAACACTATGAGCATGAAGCAGAGTACCTAGCAAGTCGAGAGCGTTGGGCACGTAGCCACGATAAGCATTACACGCACAAGTACAACACGGTCACACGTAATCGTGATGACACTAAGCGTCAGCAATACAACTTCTACCGTACAAGGCAATGGTCACATCTAAGGAAACAAGTCCTAGAGCGTGACCATTACTTATGTGCTTACTGCAAAGTGCAAGGCGTCATCACACCTGCTAAGACTGCTGATCACATTGTACCCATTGAGTACGACCAATCACTCAAAGCAAACGTTGATAACCTTGCTGTCATCTGTAGTAAGTGTCATAGGCGAAAGACTGATTGGGAACAGCGATACTACGGGACTGGACAAGGTAACGAGTTAAGACAAGTTGCTGAGATTACCGATGTGAGTGCCATTAATGTATTGATAAATAAGGAGAGATGAATGTGGAAACAGTGTATTCGGACTGTAAATTTACGGTGAACGATAACTCATTTGATTATCTGACTGTCCAGTTAAACACGCCTAATTTGCGCTCTAAGGAATAATAGAGCAATCAGGTGTAATGTATCGAGAACTATATAAAAATCACCCCCCGCCCCCTATTAACGGCCGAGAAAAGCGCACACATAACCATCATCTTGTGACGCAAACGTTTTTTTAAAATTTTTAGGTAGGGGGGGTCACTCAATAATGAAAGGATGCAGAGAAAATGAAAAAAGTGGATAAAGACGTCAACAACGGTCAATTAACGCGCACACCGCCAGCTTACTTAGGACGGCAAGCTAAGGTCGTTTGGCGTCGATTAGTGCCTTTTTTAGAGGATAACACCCCAGTTAAACGCATTGATAGCGGGCTTGTGGAACAATATGCTTCCCAATATGAGATTTACCGCAATGCGTATAAACATATCCAGGAAAACGGTGAAGTCCAAGCAATCTATAAAACGTTACAAGATCAGACCGGCAAAAAAATTGGTCGAGACTTCGTGGGCTACAAGCGTAATCCTATGACACAAATTTACGATTCAGCGGTTAAAAATCTGACTAAACTAGGCGCTGAATTGGGACTATCTCCTAAGTCACGTAGTGATTTGCTCAAGTTAAACTTAGATGACCACAAGGATGAGCGAAGCATTGATGAACGTATGCGAGAATTTTTGGGAGGTTAAAAAAGTGAAGCAACACTAGCATTTTCTGTGAAAGGGGGTGATCTTATGAATATTGACCTTACTCAATCACACGATGTGTTAGGAGCATACCGTGGAATTGATGTTAAAAGTATTCGTGACGAATACACAGACGCAGGAACTCAGTACGCCTTAGATGTTTTAGACCAGAAGGTAACTGCTGGTTATTTGATTAAGTTAGCGGCTTTCCGCCATATTCGAGACTTACAACGGCAAGGTAGCGTTGAATTCCCTTTTAATTATTCGGTTAAGAAAGTGGATCAAGTACTTAAATTTGCTTCCATCTGTCCGAACGTTGATACAGGCGAACCAACTAAGCTTATGCCGTGGCAGAAATTCATTATGGCTATGCTAATTGGCTGGCGTAATGATGACGGCGGCAAGCGTTTTTCACGGGCAATTGTTTCAGTTTCCAGAGGCCAGGGTAAAACTTACCTTATGGCTATAATTACGGCTTATAGTTTTTTAATTGAGTCATTGGGACTATCTAACCAAGATTACTTAGTTTCATCTATTAATTACAAACAAACTAGTAAAATTCTGGGCTACATTAAGTCGATGCTGGCAAAGATTGCAACGATTGAGCCGTTTAAAACGCTAATTCAAGATAGTGGATTAGATACTCGTACATTGTCGTCTCAATCTGATCAAGTTGTTATGAGCAGTAACAACAACAAACTGCGAGCAATCAGTCACGAAGCTGGTCAATATGACTAACTAGACTCATTTCACTTTACGACTGCTGTTTTTGATGAAATTGGTGAAGTAAAAACACGGCAGAAGATTTCTAAAATCGTTTCGGGACAAGTTAAGGTGCGCAATAAGCAATTCGTTCAGATTTCAACAGCTTATCCCGATCCAACCGTGCCATTCCATGATGATGAACGTATGATTCAGCAAGCCATGGAACAGGATTACTCACGTGATGCTGATACGTACTTAGGTCTGATTTGGGCCCAAGACAGTTTAGACGAGACGTTTAAGCCTGAAACTTGGGTAAAAAGTAATCCCTTACTTGATCTGCCAAGCCAGTATGAAGTCTTAATGAACGGGCTGACAGATAAGCGTGATTCTGACGCGTTGTCAGGGACAATTAATGACTTCCAGAACAAAAACCTCAACCTTTGGCTGGAGCAATCAGTGGACAGCTTTCTCAAATTACCTGACGTTGAAAAAGCCATTGTGCCATCGTTTAGCTTTGATGATCGTCAAGTCTACATTGGCTTTGACTACTCAATGTTTAGCGATAATACCGCTTTGGCATTCGTGTTTCCCTATCAGGATGCTACAGGCAAGCCACGATGGTTTATTTACCAGCATAGTTTCATTCCGTGGCAGAAAGCCGGCTCGATTGAAGCCAAAGAAAAACAAGATGGCATCAACTATCGTAATTTAGCTAAAAAAGGTTTCTGCACGATTAGCAGTCACCCGCAAGGGCTAATTAATGATGAACAAGTCTATCAGTGGCTGCTTAACTTCGTGGATCGTCACCGGTTAGAGGTGGTCTTTTTTGGCTATGACGCCTGGGGCGCCACACCAGCTATCAAACAGCTAGAGCTTAATTCTGGTTGGCCGTTAGAAGCTATTCGTCAACGAACCAGTGAACTGAAAGACCCAACCAAGTTTTTACAAAAGGTGTTTGTTGAAGGGTCAGTTGACCGACTCGATGATCGAATTATGGAAAAGGCGCTACTGAATGCAGAGATCTATGAAGATAAGATTGGCATTCAGGTTGATAAGGCTAAGGCCACACTGAAAATTGATGTAGTTGATGCGTTAATTGATGCCTTATTCCAAGCCATGTATCACTTTGAAGACTTTTCAGACGTGAACAATCCTGATAAGCAAGTGGAACGTATGAATGAAAAACAAGTTCTTGAATGGTTTAACAATCCAGAGTCGGGGCTGTTAGGAGATGACATTGATGATTTTTAAACGCTTTTTTGCCATGATATGGCACTATTTCGACTTGATATGCTTCGTAAGTGCCTTGATTGTGGCGGATTACGGGGCATTTTTATTTGGCAAGCCTTGGGGTGTCATGGCAGTAGCGGTGACACTTTTTGTAATTGGCTGGCTGTCAGAAGTGATTAACACGTCCCAGAGTAAAGGAGGTGATTAAAAATGCCAGTTTTCAGGCCACCTGAGATTAAGAACCAAGTGCAAAGTGTGCCCGTTGAAGATGACGATATTGTTAATTTCTTAACCCCCAATGGGCAACGCAATTATGTCAGTGCAACAGATGCGTTAAAAAATTCTGATATTTATTCGGTAGTCAGTCAATTATCCGGTGATTTAGCGACGGTACAGCTTAGTGCCAATATGCCACGAGCACAAGGCATATTGAACAATCCCAGCAGCACAGCCAATGGTCATGCGTTCTGGCAATCGATGTTTGCCCAGCTACTGCTAGGCGGTGAATGTTTCGCGTACCGTTGGCGCAATCGCAACGGGTTAGATATGCGTTGGGAATACTTGCGGCCCAGTCAAGTTGAAACGTACTTGTCGGAAGACGGAAGTGGCCTAACTTATACCGTGACGTTTGACGAAACACAATTAGGTGTACGGCAATACGTACCACAGGGCGACATGATTCACATTCGGTTAACTGGTATTAACGGCGGTCAAACAGGTATTAGCCCCTTAGAATCACTAACTAGTGAGTTGCAGATTAAGGACGCTTCCAATGACTTAACCTTAGCTGCTTTAGCGCGTTCTATCAGTGCTCCAGGTGTGCTATCTATTCAGCATGGCGGCCTGTTGAGTGAAAAAATGAAAGCTAGTCGATCACGTAACTTTATGAGGCAGGTCAATAAGTCAAATGGCGGCCCAGTTGTAATTGATGATCTGGAAGAATATAAGCCACTTGAGATGAAGGCTGATGTAACTAAGCTTCTAAGCCAGACTGATTGGACCAGCAAGCAGATTGCCAAAGTATTTGGCATTCCAGACAGTTATCTAAACGGCCAAGGTGATCAGCAAAGTAATATTGATCAGATCAAAGGCATGTACGCCAATGCACTCAACCGTTATATGCAATGTATTGTATCTGAGTTGAACAACAAGCTGAACGCGACTATCACTGCCAATTTACGGCCGGCAATCGATCCATTAGGCGATGCCTTTGCCACGACACTATCTGGATTGGCTAAGGACGGCACAATTGCTAATAACCAAGCGACATGGGTACTGCAACAATTGGGATACTTCCCTGCAGATATGCCAGAAGCTAAAAATCCGGCAACGCAACAAGTTGTGACCCAGTCAGCGGAAGGAGGTGGAAATAACGAAGAAGGTAATGATTAAAGGTGACGTGGTCGACAATGAGACAGCGGCGTTCTATCAATTTTTCGGTATGCCAGCGGTATCACCAGCCGGCGTTTCTGATGTGTTAGATAGCGCTGGTCCTAATGACGATGTAGAAGTTGACATTGCGTCTAACGGTGGCGACGTGTTCGCTGCTAGCGAGATCTACACGATGCTAAAAAACTATCAAGGAAATGTCGCTGTTAATGTGCAAGGCTTAGCTGCTAGTGCTGCTAGTGTGATTGCAATGGCTGGCGACAAAGTCTCTATCTCACCCACAGCACAAATTATGATTCATAAGGCTTGGTCCGGTGTCCAAGGAAACGCGGATGACCTGTCACATGAATCGAATGTACTAGATAGCATTGATCAGTCTATTGTTGCGGCGTATGTTGCTAAGACTGGCATGGACGCTGATGATGTGTTGCAATTAATGGCTAACGAGACTTGGATGACGGCACAAGATGCAGTGGATAAAGGGTTTGCTGATGAGATAATGTTTGTCGATGATAAGCAGCCTCAATTTACCAACTCAGTTTCAGAGATTCCTTCTAAGGCAGCAATCAACAAATTCATGAATCTTATTTCCAAGTCACAACCCAAACCTACACAACCTAAAGAAAGCCAACCTGCTAATGCGTTAATGCAAAGTAAGTTGGCTATTTTGATGGGGAAAAATAAAGAGGAGGCCAACTAATGGCTACGAATATTAATGACTTAAACGATGCCTGGATTGCCCAAGGGCAAAAGGTATCGGATCTGAATGACAAGCTTAATGCTGCCGTTTTAGATGATAAATTTAACAAAGAAGAATTCGAAAACATGACTGCAGAACGTGATAATGCAGTTGCTCGTCGTGACGCCTTACACACACAACTTGAAGAAGAACGTAAGGCGCAAGAAATTGCCAATATGGATGACAAGAATAAGACCCCACTTGATGATAATGAAAAAGACATCAAAGCTGAGTTCATTAAGAACTTCCAAGGCATGATTAAGGGTGACCCCAAAGTTATGAACTTGGTAACTTCTTCTACCGACGAAGGTGGCAATGCGATTGGCTTAACTATTCCTCAAGATATTCAAACGGCAATTAATACGCTGGTTCGCCAATACGATTCATTACAACAGTATGTTAATCGAGAAGCTGTTACAACTCAAACCGGGTCACGAGTTTACGAAAAGTGGACTGACGTGACAGCTTTAGCTGATTTAGATGATGAAACGGCTACCATTGGTGATAATGATGATCCTAAGCTATCCATTATCAAATATACGATCCATCGGTATGCTGGCATTACCACTGCCACTAATTCGTTACTAAAGGATACAGCTGACAACATTTTGGCTTGGCTGTCTCAATGGATTGCTAAGAAGGTTGTTGTTACTCGCAATGCTAAAATCATTGCGGCGATGAACAAGGCGCCAAAGAAGCCGACCTTAGCTAAGTTTGATGACATCATTACGATGATCAACACGGCTGTTGATCCCGCTATCAAGTCTACGTCGTTCTTAATGACGAACACGTCCGGGTTTAACGTGCTGTCAGAAGTTAAGGACGCAATGGGGCGTTACCTATTGCAACCCGATCCAACACAACCTGATCGGTATTTAATCCGTGGCAAGCGGGTTGTAGAGGTAGCTGACAAGTGGTTGCCTAACGTTAAAGCTACGTCAGCAACGGCTTATCCACTTTATTATGGCGATTTGTCGCAAGCAGTAACTTTGTTTGACCGAGAAAGTACTTCCTTATTGACTACCAATATTGGCGGTGGTGCCTTTGAAAAGGACCAAACTAAGATTCGTGTGATTGACCGGTTTGATGTGGAACCAACGGATACCGAAGCTTTTGTTGCTGGTTCATTTGCGGCGATTGCTGACCAACCAGCGAACTTTGCAGCAGGTTCTACAACCACACCTGGTAAATAGTAATTAGTAAGGAGGCGGCTAAATGCCAACACTAGACGATTTAAAACTATCGCTTCGATTAGATAGTGATGCCGATGATAGGCTTTTAAACGGATATTTAAATACGGCTGAGAATTATATTAAACAGGCAGTCGGCACGGAATCGGATGCCTTTTATGATGATGCCAGTGTGATTGATTTGTTTAATACAGCTGTGCTGGCATTGGCCTCGGCCTACTATAATTATCGCAGTTCATTGGTTCCAACCACGGCAATTAGTATTGATCTTCCGGTTGATTCAATCATTGGGCAACTGAGAGGGCTCTATGATCTGAAAATGGAGGCGATCACTGATGACCAAAGCAATTAATCCTTCACGAATGACTTTCCGTATCGCTTTTGGCCATGATGCCGATACTGGCGAGATTAACCCGAATACTGGCACGCCAATTCAACAATTTTCAGCAGATTTCAGCTGTTGGGCGGGCCAGTGGTCGTTGAATGTGCAACAGCAGTTAACCATAGCCGGAGCTGGGATCACTAATGCAGTGGTCTTTTTTATTCGCCATAATCCGGCCGTTAATGAGACGCTGCAAGTTCAACGTGGATCGGATCTGTACAAGATTGACAGTATTGCGGCCGATGACGGCTTACAAAATGAGGGCTTTGACCTAATCACGTGTCATCGGGTGGTGACTAAGCATGGCTAGCTTAGATGAGCAATTACAGCATTACTTTTCACAAGTTAAAAAGAAGGTGCCAAATAAAGCACAGCAACAAGTGATTACTAAGGCTGGCGCTGATCAACTACGGGATAGTTATTTTCAGGCTACCAAGTCTAAACATTATCGTTATGGCCGGGACACGAGCCATGTTAAGCATTTAGCGGATGCAGTGGTTGCTGATGATCACGATGTCGACGGTTATATGACGGGAAACTCAACGGTAGGTTTTGAGAAGGATCCGATTAATCACGCCAGAATCGCGTTATTTCTCAATAATGGAACGGTGCATATTAAAGGCGACCATTTCATTGATACGGCCATTCAGTCAAGCAAAGATAAGGTTTTAGCTGCTGAATATGCCAAGTACAAGGCATTGACGGGTGGTGATCCTCATTAAACTTCCGGTGATTCAAGTTTACGAGATTATCAAAGCAAATAAACCCTCCTGGATAGATGGTTTATATCCAGAAAACATACCGAATACTGTTGACAAAAGTGGTTCAAAGACGTTAGCGCTAATTACTAGTGTTTCTGAACCGCTTTCTGGATATAAAAACGATACTTTTTCTGAGCTTAGCGCGTCAATTCAAGTGCAGATTTTCTTTTCTAAAACAGTTGCGATCAACGTATTAGATGCACAGCTGGAACTGATGAACTTGCTTGATGATAATGGGTGGATTATCGCTACTCGCTACCCCAACGTAGTTGATCCAGATACTGAACAAGTCACAGCCACATTTTCCGTATTTAAAAATATAAAAATAAAAAGAGGTAATTAATTAATGAGTACACATGGTGTAAAAGACGTCACCTTTGGGTTAATTGATTCAGCAGGTGCCCTTATTGCAGATGCTACAAAGGGAATTTCTACCACTGGTATTTACTTGGTGGATGGGGACGCAGAAGGTGCTACCCAAGCTGATGTAACCGGATTGGAAGCCGATGGTACAATCGGTTATGCCAATGACGGCCCTAAGCGAGTGTCGAATGGCTCAATGGAACCTAAAGTTTCCCTCGAGTTCTTGGATATTAACTTTGATATTTTGCAGAAGTTAAAGGGGTTCGTTAACGACGGTAAGGGCGGCTGGACACGTCAACTGCCTAAGCCTCACGTTGCGATGTTAGTCCACTCTCGTTCATATGGTGGTGTGGATATTTATGAAGGGTTTGCCAATGGGCAACTAATCGAAGCTGGTATGAAGCACGGTACCGACAACAACAATGAAACCGATGCTAATACCACACTGACTTACCAAGGATTGGACCCATTGAAGGCTGATGTATTTGGTGGCCAACCATACAAGATCTGGACTAGCGCTGATGAAGGCTTCGATAAAGCGGCCATGATGAGTGAAGTATTCGGTGGATATAAGGCGGCGAGTAGCGTCCCAGCCAAGTAGTCCAACCACAGTAAAACCATAGAACCATTCTAAGTCACTCCTTATGGGGTGGCTTTTTACATAGCCAGTACCTTTGGCAAAAATAAAAATAAGAAGGAAAAAATAAATGAAAATTAATATCAGCAAACTGGGACTAAAGAAAAAATCAGCAGAAGTAAAAACAACGGTAAAGGTTGTCAATGAAGCCACTAATCTTCAAATTTTGATGTTGAAGATGGACAAGATGCAATTGGATTCAGAAGCTGACCCCCTAACTGTCATGGAACAGTCTCAAAAGGCGGTTACAGCCATGACTAGCTTCCTTCAAGCTGTTTTAAAGTTATCAGAAAAAGAATTAGACACGGTAATGAATGCCGTCACTATGGACGAATTGTCAAACTTTATCAGTTATGTATTGGCACGGATTCAAGGATTAACTGATGAACAATGGCAAGAAACCTTGAAAGAAAATGAGGACGAAGAAAGCCCAAAAAAGTAATAGGTCGCCTCAACGTTCTGATTCATGACTTAGAAGATGCCCAAGAAGATCAAGCCTATTTCAAGCAACAGATGATGGCTAATTCTGGGGTATTGCCATCTCAGTTGGACGGGGAAGACTATTACGAACTTATTAAGATCAACCAAGCAAAGCCTAAGGATCAACGTGCTGAGGATCCAATGGCGATGGTAAACAGACTAAGAGGGGGCAATTAATAAATGGCAAAAGTATCAAACACAATGGCAACCGAAGTTAAGCTAGATACTGTCTCAGCGGCCTCTAGTCTGAAAACTCTGAACAACGCTATTAAAGCAACCACTAATGAATGGAAAGCTAATGAGATTAGCTTAAAGTCTGCAAAGGACAGCCTGGGCGCAGCACAAGCTAAATATGAAGGCCTTGGCAAGACCATGCAAGCTTTGCAAGCCAAAATTGATAAGTTGAAAGAGCGTCAAGCAAGCCTTGATACTTCAACGACTAAGGGCAGTGATAACTATGCTCGGCTTTCTAAAGATTTAGCTAATGCTGAGAATAAGATGTCGTCCTTAGCTGCCCAACAAGGCCGTGCCAAAAAATCAGTAGACTATTATCAATCTGGCTTGGCTGACTTGCAAGAACGGTACAAGTCACTCACGTCAGTCTCCAAGTCTTATGTAGAAGCTTTAGAGAATCAAGGAAATAAAGCTCAAGCTGGTAGGGCTAAGCTTAATGGATTGCGGGACTCCTACCGTAACCTTTCGGATCAGTTGAAAATCCAGCAAACTGAGTTAGCCAAGCTTAAGACTAGTTCTGGTGGGGCCAGCGAAGCCTACAATAAGCAACTTGTTCGGGTTAATCAAACAACTGACTCAATGGCTAAGCAGAAAACTGAGATCGGCCGATTAGCCGGTAAGTATGGCACCATGAGTAATGGTATGGCTAAGATGTCAGATAGAGCGGCCAAAGCTAGACACAGGATTGCGAATATTGGTCAAGCATTTAAAGGCGCCGCAATTACGGCCGCAGCTGGTTTAACTAGTTTGGGTGCTGCGACGATTGCTGGTGCTAAAAAGGCCACAAATTTAAACAAGGTGTACCAGGTAAATAAAAACTTGCTGGTTACTTCTGGTGAGAAAGCACGTCAGGCTATTTCCCAAGTCTCTAAGATGCAACGAGATGGCGCTAAATACTCCGTTAAGTATGGGGTAGCCCAGAAAGAGATTGCTGAACAGTACCAAGACTTAATTAAGCGTGGTCATACTGGTGCCGAAGCTATCGCCGTTATGAAGTCAGAATTACAAGCTTCCGTGGCTTCCGGAGACGACTTTAAAGATGTCATTAAGGTTTCTTCACAAGCAATCGAAGCCTTTGGTATAAAGACCAATAACACGGCTAAAATGGTGAAGAATACAAAACGGGTTGTTAATGACTTGGCATATGCTTCGGATGTTACAGCCACAGATTTCCACAGTTTGGGAAAAGGCATGGAATACGTTGGGGACACGGCTAAAAATGCCGGATTTTCAATTGAGCAGACTTCTGCGGCAATGGGGGAGTTGTCTAACCATGGTATGGAAGCTGATAAAGCCGGTACTGGTCTACGTAAGACAATTACTAGCTTGGCGTCCCCAACGAAAACGGCCATGGGTGCCTTAAAAGAGATTGGCATTAAGTCTACCAAAATTTTCCAAGATGCTAAAGGCAACTTAAAGTCTCTACCAGCAATCTTCAAAATTATCGAAGAGCATACCAAGAAGCTTGGTGGTGCTGATAAAGCAGATATCTTTAAGCGAATTTTCGGGCAAACCGGTATGCAGGCGGCTCAGGTACTTACTAAGTACGATGGGTCCCTGAAAAAGTTAACTGATGAAGTTACCAATGCGGGTAAAAAAGGTGAGTACGTCCAAAAATTGGCCAATAAGAACTCGAATAATGCCAAGATGAACGTAGAGCGATTCAAGATGGCTGGCCAACAGCTTGAAATTATGATTGGTTCTAAGCTTTTACCCGTCATTACTAGAGCGGCTCAAGATATGGCTAAAGCCTTCAATAATAAGGATACCCAGAAGGGACTTACTTGGATGATTGGTGGTGTATCCAAGCTTGCTAGTGGATTCCTTAAGATTATCGAGTTTGCTTCCAAACACACCAAAACAATCGCTGCCTTTGCCGTTGCCTTTGGTAGTGTTTTAGCTGTATCAAAGATTGCCAGATTTGTTGCCGCAACTACTGAGGCTATCGGAGTTATCAAGAAACTTACCGCAGTTCAATGGCTACTGAATGTTGCAATGGATGCTAACCCGATTGGAATTGCAGTTGTTGTAATTGGTGCCCTAGGAGCAGCATTTTATGAGGCATACAAGCACATCAAGCCATTCAGAAAATGGGTAAATAAGACGGCAAAATCCGTTGTCCACTTTGGTAAATCAATTGGCAAATGGGCTGGCCATATTGGTAAATCCGTTAAGAATGGTATCAATAGAATTGGTAGAAATTGGAACAAGTTTAAGTCCAGATTCAAGAAGAGTTGGGATAAGCACTGGTCAGCGGTTGGCCGTAAATTAAAGCACTCTTGGAATACCTCTGTACACAATACTAAATCCTTCTTTGGTTCAATGGGAAGACACTTCCATAGTTTCAAGAGGAAATTCAAGAAGAGCTGGGATAAGCACTGGTCAGCGGTTGGCCGTAAATTAAAGCACTCTTGGAATACCTCTGTACACAATACTAAATCCTTCTTTGGTTCAATGGGAAGACACTTCCATAGTTTCAAGAGGAAATTCAAGAAGAGCTGGGATAAGCACTGGTCAGCGGTTGGCCGTAAATTAAAGCACTCTTGGAATACCTCTGTACACAATACTAAATCCTTCTTTGGTTCAATGGGAAGACACTTCCATAGTTTCAAGAGGAAATTCAAGAAGAGCTGGGATAAGCACTGGTCAGCGGTTGGCCGTAAATTAAAGCACTCTTGGAATGCCTCTGTACACAATACTAAATCCTTCTTTGGGTCAATGGGAAGACACTTCCATAGTTTCAGAAAGAGATTCTCACACTCCTGGACTAGCCATTGGAATAAAATGCGGTCCAAGCTTCATTCCTATTGGAACAAGGACTTGAAGCATACCAAGAGATTCGGAACATCTATGGGTCATTGGTTAGGGGCATTCAAAAAGAGTTTTAAAAAAGGATGGACCAGCCTAGTATCTGGCGTTAAGCATATCTTCTCCCACTTGTGGAAAGACCTTAAAAAGCTAGCTTCAAATGGTATGAACGACATGATTAATATCATCAATTCAGGTATCAATCTGGTTGATGGTGTGATTCATACTTTTGGTGGTAAAAAGAAAGCTATTTCCGATATTGGTCATGTACACTTTGCTACTGGTACCGGTGCCTTCTCGGGCACCCGTAGGGCAATCACTAAGCCCACCATGGCGGTGTTAAATGATGGCAATGATTCCCCTGAGACGGGTAATAAAGAGGCTGTATTCCTTCCAAACGGTCAATCTGGTATCGTCCAAGGCAGAAATATCCAAACCATGTTACCAGCCGGTACAGAGGTTCTGAACGCCTCTGAGACCAAGCTATTAATGGACATGCAAGGGATTATCCACTTTGCCAAGGGTAGTTCTAATTGGTTCGGAAGTCTCATGAGTGGTATCGGCTCAGGCATTGGTGATGTATCTGGCTGGCTTGTTAAGAAGGCAACTGGATTGAAGAAGTTCTTCACCACCGCTGAAAAGATTATCGCCCACCCAATTAAGAGTTTGAATTCCATGTTCAATTACACTAAGGCCGGTGCTGGCGTTGTTAAGGATATCACCAAAGGTATGTTCAATAAAGTTAAGAAACAAGCGGGTAATTGGTGGAGCTCACTCTGGTCAATGGTTGATTTAGACGGAGGTTCCTCTAACATCAAGGGCATTAAGTCCCAAGTTGGTTCAGGATTCTTTAAATTTATGGATAAATTAGCCAACATGTTTAGTTCTATTGGAGGTTCAGGTGGAGCTAGTTATGGTGGTGCTTCCATGATTGAAAAGGCCGCTAAAGCTATGCACGTCAACCTCAGCGCTGGAGAACTAGCTACAATTAAGAGCGTTATCATGCACGAATCTGGTGGGAATGCCAAAGTTATTCAAAAAGTTCATGATATTAATTCAGCCAGTGGACACCTAGCCCAAGGATTGCTTCAATTTGTTCCAAGCACTTTCAGTTCTTATGCTGTTAAGGGTCACAAGAATATTCTATCAGCTTACGACCAATTATTAGCAATGTTTAATGACAGCAACTGGCGGAGTGATGTTCATACCGGTGGTTGGGGACCTAGTGGTCACCGTAGATATGCTAATGGTGGTATTAGCCGATTTGAAAAGTTGGCACACATCTCAGAAGGTAACAAGACGGAATCCATCATTCCGTGGGATATTACCAAACGTGCTAGAGCATACCAGATTATGGATTCAACGATGAAAGAGTTCGCTAAGACGGATAAGCCACAACAATCCACTGCCCAATCCGCTCAATCAACCGATTTATCAGAATTGATTAAGCAAGGAAAAGAAATTATCGGATTGATGGCTGAATTAATCTCTGGCCAACAGAATCCAATGCCAGCTATTGTATCTGCTAACGATGTTTACAGTGGTTATAACCGAGTAAAAACGAGAAAAAGTTTAAGTAAAAACTTAGGAAGGGGAAATGTAAATGGCATTCAATGATGTTAACACATTTGATTATGCCTTCGATGAGAATGGTACCGGTGGTTTCAACTCCGACAAGGATTTGGAAGTTCTGGTCAACCATGTCTCCAAGCCAATTGCCCCAACGATAACCGAATCCTTCCAAGACGTCCCTGGGCGATATGGGGGCGTTTTTTTAGGCAATTCATATGGGGAAAAACAGATAGATATTCCGATTACCATGTACCCCACTGACCGGGAAGATTACAACCGGATACTGAACAATCTGTCTAATGCCCTCATTAATACCCATGATGATGCTGATACTCAGTACCCATTAAGGTTCAACGACCAGCCAGAGGTAGTCTATTATGGCCACTTTACCGCCATTCCTACCCCAACATTTATCAACGAAGGGGTTCAGGATTGTACCACTACACTAACGTTCATGCTGGCTGACCCACGAGGATTCTTACCTCAACGGGATATTAATATCACCAGTAATGATCAGATTATTTCACCAGCTGGCAATACCACTGTTCAACCAGTGATTCACATTATCCCCAAGACTGATCTGTACTATTTTGGTTACACCTTGGGAGACCAATATGTAGCAGTTGGTTACCATGTTGACGATGGCTCAACGGTTACTGATGCTAACGGTCATATCACTAGCTTAACGCCTCACCAAGAATTGCAGGTACACGACCCTTGCAACTCGATGAGTACATGGTTTCAAGCTGGTCAGGGTACCCAAGAAATTAAGGTATATCGTGGGGAAAATGATGGTAAAGCAACGGCTACAGCCTCATCATTAATGGTCGCCAAGGATAGTAAAGGCCATTACAACTGGGGTACAACTGGCAAGCACAAAGACTTTTACGGTCCCGTTATTATCCACCAAGGTATTCCCAAGATTAGCAATTATTGGAAGGTATCCATGCGGTTTCATCATGTCAAACGAATGAAAAACATGCGGGCCATGGGTAAGGTTGAAGGCTATCTGCTGGATGCTAATGGCAATGTATGTGGACGAATGGGTATTGACGATTATGCACATGGCCGGTATCCCCGTGGTTACATTCAGCTGGGAAGTTCCTTCAATGCTACCAATGATAGGGGCAAGTACCTCACCCTTTTATACAACGAGGGTGGACGCAAAGTTAATGGGCAAAATCATCATGATGTAAAGGTCCATTTAACTAAGAAGGTCACGGTTAAGACTATTTCTAAGGCTAAGAAAAAGGCAACTAAGAAAAAGTCTGGTGGAAAGAGTAAATCTACCAAGGTTTCCAAGCCAACGGTTAGGACTAAGTCCAAAACCATTAAGACTTATGTCATGGAGACAACGTACATGAACAAGGACGCTTACTCAGACTTCTTCGGTGAGTTCTCATTGGAACGTCAGAAGAAGACCATTGGTGGCAAGGTGTATGACAACTGGGTGGCTGAGATTAACGAATGGGACCCTGTCCGCGGAGTAGCTTATAGTCCAAACAATACTAACAGGGTCCACATTCACACGGAGAAGTTAGACAAGTCAGGCAAGTTTGGATTTGCTTTGGCTAATGTAGCGGCCACATTCATGAAGCATGATATTAAAGAAGACTTGGTTAAACCACCAGTTGGATATTATTCTGACTTTGAAACGCTGACTGACCTCAAAATATACACTTCTGATGGTAGCGATGACCCTGATGATATTCCTCATGTGATTGCTCATGCTGGTGAAGAAATCATAATAGATTCAGCTGATAATACAGTCACAGTGGATGGAAGAAATGTTGATAAGTATGTCTCATGGCTATCTACCTTCCCTTCGATTGAAGGTGATGTAAGTCAAGAGATGCACTTCACTCCTGACCCAGCCAATGCAGATATAACGTTGGAGTACAAGCCAGCCGTCAAATAATTAAATAGAAAGGAGTTAAGACGTGTGTACGTCATTCTTGATAAGAACCTCAAACGAGTCGCCACCTTAGATACGACAACCGATACAAATATTTTTTGGGGTGAGACTATTCAGCAACAATTGGCCGATGATAATTCTTCAAACGACAGTATTGCCGAAGCCAGTCTAGCTAATACGTCTGACCCCAACGCTAATTCTAAGAGTTGGAATGATACCTTTACCGGTCTCACTATGGTAGCAGACAGTCCAGCGGCTCAATATCTTAGAGTAGGCAATCACTTAGCAGCTTATGACCAAGCTAATGACCGCTGGCGAGTGTACCGAATATATACCGTTGATGAGACCATGGATAACACCTCTGGAACTAACCTTATTTCAGCTGATGCTATTAACCTCTTAATATGGCGACTGGGGAAAACAATTCCCACTAAAAAAGAGATTAAAGAGTGTACCTTACCCGCGGCTATGAACTGGATTATTGCTGGCACTGGGATAACGCTGGTCAATAATGCAACTTCTGGACTACTTTCAAATTTTTCCATTGATGGTGAGTCATCTTCTCAAGCTTTGTTTCAAACAATACTGACGACTTACGATTGTGAAGCTGATGGATACGTGAAATTAGATAGTTCTGGGATTGTGGTTGATACCATTCTGGAATTATCCGATCAGCGTGGTCAGAATACCGGTAGACGAATCACTTACGGTGACAACATGCTGTCCATTAAACGAGAGACGGTCGATACTACCTTGATTACCAAACTGTACGTCTATGGTTCCGGTGGAGCTTCAATCAGTACAGCTAAAGGTAACGGTGGTCGTAACTTTGTCACTGATGCCTCTGCGAACTCCCTGTACAACAACGACGCCAACACTTGGTTAGAAGGTAGCATTACCAGTTCTACGGTCAGTGAACCCGATGCCTTACTATCATTGGGATTGAAGACACTCAGACTATATAACCACCCGCGGGTCAATTATTCCGTAGATGTAACCAGCGATTTTGATGCCCAATTAGGCGATACCATTAAGGTAATCGACCTGACAATGTCCCCAGTATTAACTTTGCAAGCCAGAGTTATTCAACGGACGACTTCTGAAAGTGACCCAACTCAGAATAAGGTAGTCATTGGTGAGTTCAGTACGGTTACAGTTGTTACTCCCAATTTCATCAAGAATATGGAACAGCGGTGGAATGACCATGTAGCCAAGCTGTTTGAAGACGCTAAAAAGAACCAAAATGCTGCTAGTATCAGCTTAATTACCCCACTGGGTCAATCATGGACGAATACTGAGACCAGTAAAAGGGTAATCGCAAGGTTATTCATAGAAGGTGAGAATGTTACCTCCTTCTTGTCAGCCGCGGCTTTTCACTGGGAGTATATCCAACAAGACGGTACCCACAATCTAACGTGGGAAGCAGACCATGCTAAGGACGGCTATGAAGCCACCATTGTTCCCCCATTCGTTGGTAGCTTAGTGGTATCAATTGACGATTCATTCGTTAAAGATGAATCAGAAATGTGGATAGATACCGGTACTAATGCTGATGGTACCTTCAATAAACTGTGGGAGACAACTGACGGTAACCCTGACGAGTTTGGCAACAACCATGTTGGGGCATTACAATTCTCGTACGTTATGAGCAATGGTGAGGTACTTGCCAGTTACGCGTACAGGGGGAAGGAAAATCAGTCCAATTTAAGTGATTGCCAATACCTACATTGGAGTGCTAAGGGGGTACTAATTGATTCCATGATTGTACAAGGTGGTCAACATGGTTCTTCCTTTGGTTATGATGAAGCCAACAACCTGATTTACTCCCAGATTAAGGATTTGAACGGGGGAAAGAAATGGTTAGCAACCTTCCCATACACCCCTCATGCCGTGATTAATAGTGGTTCCAGTATGGTTACAAAATGGTGTGAGATGGAAACATACGTCCGGCCTAACGTTGACCTTACCAATGGATTATGGATTGGAAGTCAGATGGATGGCACGGTAGAAGTATGTAATATCTCCGACTTAAAAACCGGTAATTATTTCCCCATTATTCGCTTCAAATTGCAGGACTTCGGCTGGAATCCGGTACCAAGTGGGGTCACCAACGATGGCACATATAATACGATTCAAGCCAACTCAATTGCATACCCATACGCCTTCTTTACCGCTGGGGACGTCAATAATAAGGATGACCGACTAGTCATGTGTATCAATCTCATTACCCAGTCAGTCATTTTTAATTATCAAATTGAACCTTCACAGGATATTCAATTGTCTGTACCAATTGAATATGGTGGTCACTTTGAACCAGAAGGGATATACCCGGACTTAGCGCATGACCAGTTAATAATCGGCTTCAACGTCAGCGAGTACCGAGACGCGGCTCATAGCGTCATGATTAGTCACTCTGGCTTATGGTCAATTCCAATCGGTATCCGTGACGATAGCAAGGACTTAGCCGTCACTTACCCAGCTGAAGATGAGGGTGAAAACACCGAGGCAGAAGAACCAGTGGTAATCCCTGACGATACTGACGACTCAGATAGTGCCAGTGATGACGATTCTGCTTTCAATATTGATGACGGTGAGACTTATCAGGAGGTGGTTGAAGGATGATTATTGCAACGGGTTCAGTTGATATTAACGAAGCAACTAAGTTAGCCCAAGACGCTAAAAAGGCTGGTCAGGATGCAAGTGACAATTTGAAAAAGGTATCAGGAAACTTTGATACCATGCTTAACGACAAAATTACTCAATCAATATACGATCCTGGTCAAGTAGAAGATACCAACAATCATCAAAAAGGAGACCTTTGGATAGTGACGGATTCATCGGGTTATACCGGGACCGCCACGGGAATGTATATATATGATGGGACGACTTGGCAAAATAAAAGGTGGGACCAGCAGGCACTAAGCGTTAAACAGTTGTCTGCTTTAACAGCAAATTTAGGTACTGTTAATTCCGGTACACTAAATTCTGTTGAGGTTTTTGCCAAAAATCTAACGCTTGATGTTGGATCAGATTCAGGTGATGGGACTACAGGAGAATTTGATGGTGATGCCGGTCATAATCCTCGAACTTGGAGTGGCAAGGTGTCACAAGGCATGGGTGTTAATTTTAATCATGGCTTAATGCACATGAATGCCCAAAATAATAATAATGGACACTATGATGCAACTTATATTGGTCCAAATGATATTAAAGTTAGAGAAACCTCCCAACTTGACCCAAGTTCTGAACTATTTAGACGTGTTGATATTGATTCGACTGGAATAGTTATTGGTACCACGTGGAACGACATCAAACAAACCCACCTTAATTCTGATGGCGAGGTATTCGTCGGTGGAGAACTCAATTCGTTAGATGGGATTAAAGCGGGTGGCCGAAACGATGGCTACAAACACAATTGTAGTATTTCCCCAACTTCAGGCGGTGTCATCTATTTTCATAATAAAGCTGATAACACTATCGACATTCATGCCGGGGATATCGTATCACATGGGCACACCATTAAAAGTACACTTTCAAGTAAACGTAGTATATCTGATATTTCAACAGCTGCTGCGTTAGCAAAAATTAATGCTACTAACATTAAGCGGTGGCAATATAAAGATGATGACAATAGCAAGATTCATGTTGGTCCAATTATTGATGACGTCAATGAACTTGGTAATAAACAATATAGCGTACCTATTGATTTGATTACTCAAGTGGGGGACGAAACAGGATTCAATGAATCTAATGCACTTTCAATGACTATGGCCGCACTGCAAGAATTGTCTAAGAGGAACGACCAGTTGTCTCAACGAGTTACCCAACTTGAAAGGAAGGTTAACAATGCTAAATAGTTTATTTACAAGTTTAAATACAGATGGCTCAACTCATATTAAATACACTTACACTTTTACAAAAACGCAACATATCATTTATGGTGAATTTGATGCGTCTCAAGAAGATACGGCAAAAGCCCAGCAAGCGGCAAAAGATACTGATTCATGGGCTGGATTCAAACAACTGGTCTTAACACGATTAAAAACTGAAGCCACGAATGCCCTAGGAGGCGGTACCAGTGAGTAAGGAACTGTACTTCAATGACGGTAACAATGAGGTTAAATACCTAGATACCACAGCCAGTTTCAACTTGGCGATTACCCAAGACGGTTCAGCATTCGACCTAACTAATGCTAAAACAATTGATGTAAAAGTTGCCAACGATACCGGATATGTATTCGATAAGTCGATTGATATGGCTACAATTAAGCAACCATTAGCCGGATTGGTTACCATGCCGGTTGATGCCGAGGTTATGAATGCCCTAGTACCCGATGACTATCTGATTGAAGTCTGGGTGACCTTATCCAGTCTGATTACTCCCGGTAGTCAAGAAGGCTTAACTGATGATGGCTCAACCGCCGATACCACTACCTCAACAACTGATACGACCACTTACACTGCCATTTTTCCGAGTGGTGACCCCCAAGGCTTTACCATCACGGATAATTTGATGAGTGCTACTCAAAATTAGGAGGAAAAATAATGTTCAAAGAAATTACAGATGTGTTCAATTGGCTTAATAATGCGGGAGTATTCGCCTTCTTAATGGTGTTAATTCCCGCTGTTTATAAGCTGGTAAAGCCACTCTTAACTCGTAAGGTTCAGACGGAGAAGAATACCCACGTCAAGCAAGGCTTAGAATTTGGCTTAAACTTGGCGAATACCATTGTTCCAGAAATGGCGGTTATGGCTGGCTTATCTCTGTCTGACCGGAAGAAGGAAGCAATCCGCTTCGTTAACTCCCAGTTGACAGACAACGGTTTCGACTTAGACGTTCAAACTATCTCAGGACTGGTTGAGAAGGCCTACCAAGCTTACAAGGTGGCCGGTGGGGATAATCATGCCCCAGTAGTTACCCCAGCACCAACGGAGGTCATGACCCCATCAGAAGGGACTGACAGCAATGACTAATAAAATTGTTGATCTATCCTCGTACCAATCCGATTCCTTGGCTTACATGAAGCGGCTCAAGAAGTGGGGAGCAAAAGGTATTATTGTCAAGTTAACCGAAGGTACGGGGTATCTCAATCCCAAGGCTGGCAACCAGATTGCCAATGGATTCAAAGTATTCGATACCGTTGGGGTTTACCACTTCTTCCACGGTCGAGGAACGGCTGAAGCTAAATACTTTCTATCATGGGTGAAGAAGATGGGATTAGATAAGTCCACGGTACTTGCCATTGATGTTGAAGCACCCGATTTACCCCGGAAGACGACCAGTCAGGTTAATGTCTTCCTTCGGTACCTGATTAGTCACGGGTACAAGAATGTGGTTACGTACGGATCAGGTAGCTGGTTCAATGCTGGCCGAATTAATCGGTCCCAGTTAGTAAATAAGACAATCTGGGTGGCGGCTTATGGTGTCAGTCAACCGGGG